>CAYSNA010000013.1:0-27823 GCA_964432185.1 uncultured Cytophagia bacterium | reverse complement strand
AAAGGCGCGCCAAAAGGACCGGCGCAAATCACCCTGAATAGCGACGGCATTTCAACCCTTTACGTGTGGCTCGCCGATAGCGCCGGAAACGTCGATCACAAAAACACGGCGGACATTGATTTGCGCCGTGATTCCTCAGTGCCGCAGCTTGGCTTTCTGGCCGTAACAACGCCTCCAGCACGTTCTGTCGATGCCTTGGGCTATTCCTGGTACAACACGGCGGAGAACAAGAATTTTTCTGTCGCGCTTGGCTATTCGGAAATTAATCCCGAAACTGCTGTTTTGACCACCGATGGTTTGACCGACAGTCTTATAAATGAAGGCAGCAGCCTGCCCAAAGGTACCAACGTATCAACTCGGTTTGATTTTTCGGTGACGACTCCGGCGGATCGACTTTACACGCTGAAAGCGACTTTGGCTGATTCGGCTGCCAATCGCGCCTCCAAAAGTATTCGCATCGGTCTGGATGGCCGCGCGCCGCAAAACTCGCTGGCCAGTGGTCCTGCGATCAGCGCGACCGAGGCGTTTGTTATCTCCTGGAGCGCCGGTACCGATGGCAACGGCAGCGGCATTGCGCAGTACAATCTTTATTTCAAAGAGGGCAGCGGCGCCTGGCAGTTCTGGTTCAGCGCCACAACACCGGGCGACAGCACTTTCACCGGCAAGAACGGCGTTGAGTATCGTTTTGAATCGATTGCCCAGGACAGCGTTGGGTTGAAGGAACCTTTGTCGCAAAACGGCGAGACCACAGTGCTGGTCGATCTTTCGGCAAATGATAATGAACCTCCACCACCGCCGGTCAATTTAAAGGCGGATGGCTCCGCGCCGGCGAGCCCGTGGAAAAAAAGTTCGCCGTTCACGATTACCTGGACAAAGCCGCAGGACGAAAGCGGCGTTGTCGGCAGCTTTTGGAAACTTGGCGCTCGCCCCGTGTCCAATACGGATACAAGCGGCGTTGGCGGCAAAGGTCCCGCCGAAGGTCCGATGGCCGTCACCATGAACACGACCGGCAAACAGTGGCTCTACGTCTGGTTGATTGATGCCCGTGGCAATGTCGATTTTAACAATGCGGACAGCGTTTTGCTCCGCCTTGATAACAAAGCCCCAACAATTTCCAATACACGCTTTCTCAACCCCGGTTTTGGCGACGACTGGTTCAATCCGAATAAAATGGACTCCGCCACATTTGAGGTGACCTACAACGAACAGTTCGCTTCCATTTTTAAACTGAACAGCGTGGACTTGAATTACAACGTGCAGGACGTCCATCCGAAAAGCGGCGTTGGCGTGAAAAAAGTCGTATCGCTGCCACTTGACAAGCGACCCGACCAGAGCGGCCTTTTGACGATAACACTGACCGACAGCGCCGGCAATAGTTCTGATGTCGTCGATACATTGCGGCTTGATTCAACGCCGCCGGCCGGCAGTCAGGCGCAATCTCCGCCAGAGTCCGGTTCCACCTCATTCCAGGTTACCTGGTCAACCGGTCAAGATGCCGGTGTTGGCGTGTCCGATACGTTTGATGTTTATGTCAAAATCAACAACAGCGGCTGGACGCGCTGGCAACACAATATCTCCGAGCAATCCGCCTTGTATGAGAATGCGCAGGATGGCAGCACCTATCATTTTGAAGCGGTGTCGCGTGACTGGCTCGGCAATATCGAAACGCGGACGTATGCGCACGAATCGACCACGGTCATCAACTTGGCGTTGACGGATTCCATTGCGCCGGTGGCGCCGATCAATTTGCGAGCGAATGGCGGCAATCCAAGTCCGTGGCAAAAAACGGGTGATTTTGCCATTAGCTGGCAGGCGCCGGCCGATCCCAGCGGCACGCCAAAAGCCTGGTACAAGCTGGGGACGCGTCCGCGCAACAATACCGATACAACCGGTTCGTTTGTCGGTCAACCGCCGATGCCGTTAAAAATTCAGACTGAAGGGCGACAAACGTTGTTCGTCTGGCTGGAGGATGGCGCGCAAAATAGGGATTATCAGCGCGCCGCGTCGGTGGTGCTGCGGTACGATCAAACCGTACCGAAACTTGACAGTCTTGTGCTGGCCGATCCGCGCCCGGCATTTGTTGATGAAAACGTGTCCTGGTACAATCCGACGGTGCCGCCGCATAAGTCATTTTTAGATGTTTATTTTCGCGACAAATACGCTTCCAATATAGTGCTCGAACCGTCGGCGCTTTTTGAATCCGGCGGCATTCTTCCTCGACCGGGCGAGGATTCCGTGCGCTTTAGTCTGGAATTTGCCGGTTTTGCCGATAATGTCGTTACGCTCAATGTCACTGTAGCGGACAGCGCCGGAAACTCCGCCGCGGACAATCTTAAGATTGGCCTGGACAGCACATCGCCTCTGAATACGCTGGCTCAATCGCCAGATACGACGCGTCCGGGCGATTTTCTTGTGTCGTGGGATATCAGCCGGGTGATTGAAAAAGGCTCCGGCCTCAGCGGCATTTTTGATATCCGCGTAAAAATAGATGATGGCGCCTGGATACTGTGGCAACCGCGCTATGAGGGCACGGCCATTTCTTATAAAGGGGAGGTCGGGCATACTTATGCGTTTGAGGTCGCCGCGTATGACAATGTCGGCAATAAAGAAAGTTTTAAGGGGCAGGCCGAATCCATAACGGCCGTTGTTGAACAGTTTGATGATGACGTCGCGCCGGGTGCGCCGACCAATATCACAATCAACGGTTTTGCCGAACCCATGTGGAGCAATTCCTCTGATTTTGTCGTCAACTGGACCTCGCCCGCTGATCCGAGCGGCATCGCAAAACTCTACTACAAGTTTGCGCAGCCGCCAACGCGCGCGGATGATTACAGCGGCACCGCTGCCGGTACGCCGCCGATCACCATCGAATTTACGCAGGACGGCACAACGCCCGTCTATTTTTGGCTGCAGGACGGCGCCGGCAACAGCGATTTCAGACAACATGGCCGCGCCCGGATTAAATACGACGGCACGGCGCCGAAAATTTCCAAAAGCCTCGTCACCAACGCAATTTATGAAAATCAATGGCTTAATCCCGACTCGACCACGTTAGCGCAAATTCGTATCACCTATTCGGAAGTTAATCCGGATTCCATGCGCCTCTATTTTGGCGATGCCGTTGTCAATGTGCAGCAAACCGGCTTGAGCGCCGGAACCAACGTGGATGTGGATTTTGTTATTCCGCTGGATGATGTGAATGACGGCTGCTACCCGCTGATCACCATGTTACAGGACAGCGCCGGCAATGTGGCCGATGATACGCTGCTGGTCTGTCTCGACAGCACGCCGCCGACCGGCGCGACGGCCGCTTCACCGGAACGCAGTGTGTCGAACAAGTTTACCGTGTCCTGGGCCGGCGCCGGGCTCGGTTCGGATGCCGACGGTTCCGGACTTTCCGGCGAGTACGATTTGCAAATGCGCATTGGCGACGGCCAGTGGTTTGATGTGTTCACGCGCAGCAAAACCACCTCGTTTGTTTATGTCGGCGCCCACGACAATACGTTTTCTTTTGAAGTGGCGGCATGGGATAACACCGGCAATCGCGAAGCCTTTACCGGCATTCCCGAGTGCACCACGCTGGTGGATACGGCTTTTGTCGATCAAACCGCTCCCGCAGCGCCGATCGATTTGACGGTGCGCGGAAAAAATCCAAGTCCCTGGCAAAATCAGCCTACATTCATTTTGCAATGGAAAAATCCAACCGATCCGAGCGGCATTCGTACCGCTTATATGAAATTGGATCAGTCGCCGACGACTGCTGTTGATTATTCCGACAGTATTTCCGTGGAAACCGAAGATGGTTACGCCGAAGTGGTCATCTCCCAGGAAGATGGTCGGCTCGTTTATGTCTGGCTCGAAGACGGCCGCGGTAATGTCGATTTTACCAAGACGTCGTCCATCCGCCTGAATTACGATGCGACGATACCGACGATAACGACCGTTTACGCGAAAAATCCGTCGTCGCTTTTGAACGGCTATAACCAAAAAATCACTCCAGAGATTGTTTTTGATATCATTTTTGAAGAAAAACATCCGGACTCGCTATTTGTCACCGCGGATTCGCTGATCAATAAACACTTCAAGCTCACGGATCGAAATACTTTTGCCGATACGGCTCGAATCGCTGTCAATCTGGCGGCTGTGAGCGACGGCGACTATACTTTTTATTTTGAAATGAGCGACAGCGCGCGCAATATCAGCACGCGCGATTCGGTGTCGATTTATCTCGATAGCCGAATGCCGCGCATCACGCACGTTTTTGATGACACCGTGGTGATGGCTTCTACATCAATTCCCATCCGCGTCACGGCCGCGGATCAAAATCCTTTGCAGGAGGTCAAGCTGATTTATTGGCAGGGTGGCGAGCGTCAACGCCAATCTTTGCCGATGACGCTTGTCAGCGATTCCACCTATGAAGCTGAAATTCCGGCTATGGTGGTGGCGGACCGTGGTCTTGAATATCTCATCGTCGCGGATGACGGCGTCAACCAAAACCGATTCCCGCTGACGCCGGAGAATAAAAAGCCGCTCGGCCTGCGGGTGCAGTTGAATGATGGTTTGACCCTGCCTGAACCGCTCGCCTATGGCACTGAGGAAAACGCCTATCGCATGCTGGCTTTTCCGCTTGATATACAACAGCCCACCGGTGCGGCGGTGCTGGAGCCCACGCTCGGCGCTTACGACGATACCTACTGGCGTTTTTTCCGCTGGGATCCGGTTGGAGCCATTTTCCGCGAATATGCCGATATTGAAAAACTTGCTCACGGTCAAGCCTACTGGATCATTACGACCAAACAGAATATTCAACTTGAGACCGGGCCGGGATTGACGGTCAATACCATCAAACCGTATACGGTTGTGTTGAAAAAAGGCTGGAACGACATTGGCCTGCCATTTCATTATCCGGTGGATTGGAACGACATCATCGCGGCCAGTGCGATTGACACGCAAAAAGTTCAGGGACCGCACGGCTATAACGGCCGCTGGGCGTATCCGTTCGAAAACAGTATTCTGCAGCCATGGAGCGGTTACAGCATTTATTCCGATGAAGACGATATTTCCATCATCATTCCGCCGCTCGAAGCGGCGTCCGGGCTGGCCAAATCCAATGTGTTCTACAGTTCAGGCACACTGGACTGGGGATTCGACATAAAAGTGCAGAGCCATGATATGGTGGATGTGTCGAATCTCTTCGGTTGTGCCAAATCCGCAATCAACGGCTGGGATTACGGACTAGATTTTATCGAAGCGCCGGAAATTGGCAGTTATATTTCACTCTATTTTGTGCACGATGATTGGGCGCCGTCCGCAAACCGATTCACCACGGATATTCGTCCGCCGCAAAAAGGGCATGTTTGGGATTTTCGCGTCGAATCCAACAAAACGGCGGCCACCGTCAAATTGTCGTTCCGGGCGCTCAGCGATCTGCCCAAATCTTTGGAGATCCGTCTGATTGATGAAAAAGCGTCCGTCAGCGTTGATCTGATGGTTGATTCGACCTATACGTTTCAATTCTCAAAAAATGAAGATATTCGTGATTTCAAAATTTACGCCGGTGATCCCGAATTTATGCAGTCGCAAACAGATGATTTGGTCAAAGTGCCGCAGCAGACCGAGCCGGTGGTGAATTATCCGAATCCGTTCAACAGTACGACGGTGATTTCGTACGAGATCAAAAAAGATTCTCAGGTAAGCTTGGCCGTTTACAACCTTTTGGCGCAAAAAGTACGTCAATTGCGCTCCGGCTTCCAGGAAGAGGGCTTTCACCAAATCACCTGGGATGCCCGCGATGATAACGGTCGAGAGCTCGGCACCGGCGTTTACATCATCCGCCTGGAAACGGCTGATTTGACCTATACCCGAAAAATGGTCTACATGAGATGATGAAACAACGACCTCTTAAAATAATGGTGTTGATGTTCTGCCTGTTCGCGACGGCCGTTTTTACACAACAGATTTCTCATCGTGATGTTAAAAGCGGCATAGAGGCATTTTATATGGCCGATTTTGAGGAGGCCATGCGTCTGCTGCAGAGCGCCATTATCAACGAGATTTTGAGCGACGAGGAAGAGTTTTATGCCCATCTGTACGTCGGATTTTGTCATGTTCGCCACAATTCGGATATGGGCAGCGCGCAGCTCTATTTTCAGCGCGCCGTGCAAATAAAACCGGATGAGAACCTTGATCCCAATAAAATTCCCCCTGATTTGTACAGCGCCTATATGGCCGTTAAAAATTCCATGTTGGGAACCGTTATCGTCGCTTCCGAGCCGCCCGGGGCGAGCGTTGTGCTCATCAATCCATCCACCAATGATGTGGAGCGAGGCCGAACGCCGGAAACATTTGCCAATTTGCCGACGAACGTTTATCAGGTTCTGGTGTCGAAAAACGGTTTTGAGTCGTACTCCTCGTCCGTCAATGTGCGGGCAGGAGGAGTGGATTCCGTCAAAGTGACGTTGGTGGAAGCCGAGAATTCCTCCTGGTTGAAATACTGGCCGTACGGCGCCGGCGCTCTGGCGGCTTCCGCCGCTATTTTGGCCCTCACAACCGGTGGGCATGGCGAAAAAACGCCGCCCAACGCCACGCGTGAAACATTACCGCAACCCCCGCAACGTCCGTAACAGGGAGCGCCGTCCGTGTGTTTTCAGTTGCTCATCCATGAACAAAAATTGTGGCAAGAGAATTATCGACATGTCGCCGGCGTTGATGAAGCCGGACGCGGCCCGCTTGCCGGCCCGGTCGTCGCGGCAGCCGTGATTTTTCCGCCCGACTATTCGGATTTTCACGGGATTTATGATTCAAAACAACTGAGCGAGAAAAAGCGCGAGCTGCTGTTTGATGTCATTCGTGAAAATGCCCTGGCGTTCGGCATCGGAATTGTCGATCATGTCGACATTGATCGCTTTAATATTTTGCAAGCCACCTACAACGCCATGCGGTTGGCGGTGCAGCGCTGCCCAATTCAGCCTGACTATGTTTTGGTGGATGGCCGGGGCACGCCGGATTTTCACCTGCCGGCTCAGGCCATTATCAAGGGGGATGCGACATCACTGTCCATTGCGGCGGCGTCCATTCTCGCCAAAGTCACGCGCGATCGTTTGATGCGGGAGATGCATGAGCACTACCCGCAATACGGTTTTGCGCAACACAAGGGGTATCCCACCAAACAACACATGCAGGCCATTCGCGAGTATGGGTTGTCGCCCATTCACCGGCGTTCATTCCGGCCCGCCCAACTGGACGATATTTATGCGGCCCTCTAACGTGCATATCGGGCGCGAGGGTGAGGCGGCGGCGGCGCGCTTTTTACAACAGCTCGGTTATGAGATTATCAGGAGAAATTTTACCGTTCGCGGTGGCGAGATTGATATCATCGCGCGGGACAACAATGCTATTGTTTTTGTTGAAGTCAAATCGTATCGGTCGTTTGAGTTTGGCGCCCCGGAAAGCTGGGTCGATGAACGGAAGCAAAAACGTATCGGTCTCGCCGCTGAACGTTTTTTGATGGATAATAACATCGAAGATTGCGATTGCCGTTTTGATGTGCTCACCGTCGATTTGTCGCAGCGTCCGCCGCACATCAAACATCTGCAGGATGCGTTTTGGCTCGACGAGAATGATTGCTCGTGAATTAAAACTCGCCTAAACATTCAACTGTTCTCTGCAATCCTCACAAAACGTTTTCCCCTTTAAATCAATCTCGTCCGCAAATGTCGATGAACTCATCACGCACTGGTAATTCTGGCAGTGACGCAAACCAAAAGCATGTCCCAGTTCATGCACCGCCTCTTTGATAATTCTGTCCTGCAGCAGCGGATCATTTTTCGGCAGTCCATAAAATTGCGGCTTGAGACGAAACGTCGACACCACCGCGGTCGGGCCGTTCAACTGCGCTTCGCCAAAAACATAGGTGAGGATCGGGATGAATAAATCGACATCCGTGATGCCGAGAATTTTTTCCGCCTCGTTTCGGTTCAGCGCCAGTAGGCCCTTGAGGATTTGTGTCGAATTATACTGTTTTCGGGAGGAATCGTAGGCGTAGAACGCGTCAAAATCAATCTCCGGCAGCCGCGTTGTCCGCCGAAAGTCCCGCGTAATCACATCAGTCATCTCCGGTAAAAACTGATGCTCGTGAAACAGAAATGGAACGATGTGAATTCCCATTAGCCTTTGGGACGCAGTTTGTACTTTTTAATTTTGTTGTAGAGGGTCACGCGGTCAATTTGCAGCAATTCGGCGGCGCGCTTGATGTTGCCGCTGGTTTTCTCCAACACGTTGGCGATATGACGTTTTTCCGACGCCGCGAGCGAATAATCATCCGGCTCGCGTTTTTCGCCCAAAAGTTGAAACGGCAAATCTTCCGGCTTGATGGACGGCGGCTTGCCGACGACCATGGCGCGCTCAATGGCGTTTTCCAACTCGCGCACATTGCCGGGCCAATCATGCCGGATGAGCAAGTCCATGGCGGACGGGGAGATATTTTCAATTGGTTTGTTCATGGATACGGCGTAGCGCTGCACAAAATGCTGGGCGAGCAGTGGGATGTCCGGACGGCGTTCGCGAAGCGGCGGCAAGATGATGGTAAAAACATTGATCCGATAATATAAATCCTCGCGAAATGTACCCTCCTCCACAGCCTTTTCGAGATTTTTATTGGTCGCGCAAATGAGGCGAATATCCACGTCGATAATCTGGTTGCCGCCAACCCGATGAAATTGTTTGCTTTCCAAAACGCGCAGCAATTCCATTTGCATTTTTTGGCTGACATTGCCGATCTCGTCGAGAAACAAGGTGCCGCGATCAGCCATCTCAAACTTGCCTTTGCGGCGGGCATACGCTCCGGTAAAGGCGCCTTTTTCGTGGCCGAACAATTCGCTTTCCAGCAGCGTCTCGGACAGCGCACCGCAGTTCACCGGCACGATCGGAAAATAGCGGCGGTTGCTATGGCTGTGGATGGCGCGGGCGATCAGCTCCTTGCCCGTGCCGCTTTCGCCGCGAATCACCACCGTTGAATCGGACGGCGCGACCGTCTTGACCAGCCCCATAACCTGCTTGATCGCCTCGCTCTCACCGATGATGTCGCTAGTAAAACTGAGGGTGCTCAATTTTTGTTTGAGCTGAACATTCTCGCCCTGCAGCTCAACGTGCCGTGAGGCGTTGCGGACGAGCCGACTCAAATCCTCGGGATTGAACGGTTTGATGATGTAATCGTACGCGCCGTGTTTCAACGCAATGATGGCCGTATCCACGGATGCGTATGCCGTCATCATGATGACGATGATGTTTTTGTCAATGTCGCGAATTTTTTCCTGCAGCTCGAGACCATCCATGCCCGGCATTTTAATGTCCAGCAGGACAATGCCGTAGGCGGAGCTTTCCAGCATTTCAAGGGCCTGGTAGGCATCCTTGGCCGCATCGACGTCATAGCCGTCTTCGAGAAACCAGTTTTTGAGAGAATCGCGGACCGACTCTTCATCATCGACAATGAGCAGTTTATGAGATGTTTTGGTATTTGGCATAGTTTTTTTCAACACATTATTTATAACGTTGTTTTTGATACCGGCGGAATTACCGTTATCTCGTTTTCAATCGGCGGCATTCGCAGCAGTTCAATGTGAAAAGTCGTGCCCAGATTCGGTTCCGAGTCGACCCAGATTTTTCCCTTATGTCGTTCGATGATGCCGTACACAACGGACAGACCAAGGCCGACACCTTTGACCTCTTTTTTTGTGGAAAAGAAGGGATCAAAAATATTTTTCAGATTTTCCTTTGGAATGCCAATGCCGGTATCGCTGATCACCACGGAAAATTTTTCCGCATCACACGATGTGCGAACCGTCAAAGTGCCGCTATCACTCATCGCTTCAATGGCGTTGATGAGAATCGCCACCAGCGCTTGCCGAATTTGGCCGGTGTCGCAAATGATCTCGTCGCTCTCGCAGGTCAACTCTTTTTCGAGTCTTATGCTGCCGAGTTCAAGTTGATGCTGCACCAACATTAACGCCGATTCGATGAGATTGTGAATGTGCTCTTTGACAAAATCGCCGCCCGTTTGTTTGGCAAAAATCAGCATGTTCTTGACAATATCGCCGACGCGGGAAATTTCACCTTTCACAAAGCCGAGATATTTTAATAGCGCTTCCCGTTTTTCGTCGGTGACTTCATGCTTTTCGAGAATCCGAGCGGCGAGCACCGCATAGTTCAAACTGCCGGCGAGCGGGTTGTTAATTTCGTGCGCCATGACAGCGGACAGTTTTCCGAGCGATGCGAGTTTTTCCATGCGCACGATGTGCTCCTGCGCCTGCTGTAATTCCCGCGTTTTTTCATCAACTTTTTCTTCCAGCGACGTGGACCACTCGGTGATCTGGTTATGCGCTGTTTTTAAATCCTTTGTCATTTTATTGAAGGACTGCGCGAGCTGGCCGATCTCATCATGTCCTCGAATATCGATCTCGTGGTCAAGATTGCCCGATGCTACTTCGCGGGTTCCTTGAATCAGTTTGATGATGCGCTCGCGCACGCCAAAGTAGATGAACACGCCGGACAAAAATGCCATGCCGAGAACAATATAAATGGCGCTGGCGACCATGCCGCGTCGGCTTTCGGCAATTTGATGATCTACCTGGGCCAGGGACATGCGGATGTCCATGACGCCCAAAATCGTCTGCTGCGGTGTATGAGCATGGCACGCGGCGTCATAACACGACGGCTCGTTTTTGATGGGACTCATCACTTCGAGGAGACGGCTTTCATGGGAGGTTGAATTGAGTATTCGCGATTTGTACTCAATCGCCAATGCCTCTGCCGGTTTGTCGGCGTTGTGACAGGTGGCGCAAATATTGGCTTCAATATCGATGGTTTTGTGAAGTTCGGTCGAATCCGTTGAAAAAGTGATGGTGCCTTTTTTATTGTAAATTCGGATCGATGATACGCCCGGTTCTTTGCCAAGATTAAAGATGATTTGCTGAACATCTTCTTTCTGGTTGAGCAGCATGCCGTAACGGGTGGAACGGCGAATGCAATCCGCAATGCGGTGCGAATGCGTGTCAACCGATTCCATCAGATCATCGCGATGGCGGTTGATAATATTAATCGTATACAGGCCAAAACTGATGACCATAACGGCGTAGATAAAAATGAAAAGACGCAGGGATAATCCCTGTCTAAAAATTCGAATCATAATGTCGGGCGGTTAGATGAGGTTTCTTCTGGGCAAGTATAAGAAATAAAATTGAAAAGGCAAACAGTTTTTGATGAAATATTAAGCAGTAGTGTGGATTTGGGGTGAAAATAATAAACAATTTTGCGGATAAATGGACGAAAAAACGGTTATCGCCTTGGCGGGATTACTTGTGCAACGATGCGAACGCTTTGATTCACCGACGTCATCGAAAAATAAAAATCAAAATGAGCGTCTACAGCATCCCCTCAAACACATCGCGGCACAAGCAATCCTAATCCGTCATAGTGATACAATTTTCAAAAAATTCACAGATGATTTTGAAATAGCGTTTTGGTCCGATCATCTCTTCCAAATTACTGACCAGAACGCCGCCATCCTGCATGGTTTCGCCGACACTGGCGCTCATACTTTGCATCTCGGATTCAAAAATATCCAGCACTTTGCTGCGTCGTATATTTAAAAACGCCGCAGCCGGTTTGCCTTTTTTCAGATGGACGAGCTCATCCTCCAAATGATCATGCTCAACCGTAAAAAACCATGCTTTTTTGTGCCGTTTGTTCATATCAGCCAGCAACGCCGGATTGGTCTTTTTTATGGTTGCATCAAATGGCGCGTTCAGGCAGATTGTCCCGCTATCCGTCACCAGCCAGCCGACCGCTTGATCTTTTTCCACATGGCCGTCTTCGGTGAGGATGATGTCCTTGACCGTTGGGACGATCTGCATGGCCAGTTCATTCAGGCCGACCAGCGCTTTGTTGTGACCGAGCGGTTCGATATACCAGTACCGGCTGCCGTAATAGCTGGTGCTGTCCCATTGTAACGCCTGCAACCGTTGCAATGGATTATGCGACGTGGCGTGCGTCACATTTGCATTTTGATGCCGCGTAAAGGAACGCTCGTTTTTCATGATTGCGTCGAACGCGCAATTTTCACAGTCGCGATTGTGATCGCATAATTTGAAATCGATGATGCCCGCTTCCATCCAGATGCAGGGAGATTCGCCTTCGGGCCAGATATTGTTTTTGATTTTTTCTGACATAATTTTCAGACCCAACACAAAGGTTCAAGGTCATTAAAGCGCTCAACAACAACCATGATGATTCTCAATGACTTGGCCTCTGTGTTTTAAAAAGTGAATAGTCTATTCGATTTGATGGCAGAACTCGCAGCCATCTTCAATACCGAATGCGTCGGTGCCGTTGTGGCACGTTCCACAATGTTTACCGTTTTCATGCAACGTTGCATAATCGACCGAGCCGAGCGCCCCGGCTTTCACGGGGTGAATTTTAAACTCGATGGCATGGCAATTCGCGCAGTTCGGTTCAAAAGGATTGACGTGCGTTTCGTGATCAAAAATGACCTGCCCCGGACTGTCGTCGCTTTTCTCAAAGGTGATTGCAGCGGGCAGCGTCAATTCACCGTCGAAATCCTCCGGCAGGCCAACCTGTGCGGCCTCCGGTTCAATCGGTTCGGGTTTGTTGGCATAGCTATAGGTCATGCCGAGGATGACGAACAGGAGCAGTCCACTGAGCACAAAAATAGCTTTACGACCATGATGTCCGGCCGCGATGAGCGGCGCCGGTTGCGGCACTGCTTCCGTTGTGTCATCACCAAACAACGGCAAATATTTGGCGGCCATCCGAAAGACGAAAAAGCCGAACGAAACGATAGAGACGGTAACCGCCACTTCCATCCAGGATGGAAAATAATTCACACCGGACGCCCCCATCATGCCAGTCATGCTGACGTTGAGGCGGTTCATCACAAATCCAACCAAGACAAAAATCGAGGCGAGGTACAATCCAGCCGTATTGTGGCGAACTTTGGGCAAAACCAGCATGGCGATTGGAACGATGGTGCCGATCATGATTTCAAAGATGAAAAAAGCGCTTTCGGTCGAGCCATCAAAAATATAACCGAGCGCCTGATTCGCGGCGAGAATTTGCAATCGGATGGCAAATAAAACCGCCAGAATGACGGCCATGGCGCTGCCAAGTTTTTCCAAAAGATGAAACTCGAGGTGCTTGCCAAAGGCGCGCGCGCTGGTATAGGATTCAAAAATGACCATGGCCAATCCACCGGCAATGGCCGAAACGAAAAAGAGTACCGGCAACAAACCCGTGTACCACAGCGGATGCAATTTGTCCGGGACGATCACATAAAGTGTGCCGAGCGAGGATTGATGCAGCGTTGACAGCAACACACCGGCCATGACAAAAATTATCATAAATTTATGCAGCCAGTGCAGTGGTTTGTGGAAACCGAATTTTTCCAGCACCAGCGGTAAAAATTCGATGGTTAGGATCGTTGTGTACAATATAACGCACCAGCCCACCTCGAACATCACCGAATGGGGATTCCAGTGAATGATGGGATGCCATACATGATGCGGCAAACCGAGGTCAAACAAAAGTGCGCTGACAACGAGCAGATAACCGAGATAGGCGGTCAGCACAGTTGGCCGGGCAATGGGTTTGAATTCCTTGAGATTGAAAATATAGACGATGCCGGTAATGACAAATCCGCCGGCTGCGAGGCCAACGCCGACAAGAATATCAAAGCCGATCCAGATGCCCCATGGAAATTGATCATTTAAATTTGTTGCGGCGCCGAGACCTTGGGTGAAACGAACGATCGTGGCATAAATTCCGAGTGTCCAGATGACGACGAGAACCGCTCGCCAGAATGTGATTTTTGGGATTTTGATTTTCATAGCTACACCATAGTCTGAGTCAAATTTTTACAGTCATTACGATAGAGTGCAAGGGGCGATCGTGTTAAATCTGTGGCAGGTGATCGCCGCGTACCTGATGCTGCTCGTGATGACTAGTCCTCTTCATTTTCGTGTTCAGCGGCTAATTTCATTCGGCGGTTGATAATCCACGCCACACCGAAAAGCGTCACGCCGGCAGTGCTGACGATATTCGGAATTTTGGAGAGGACGTTCCATGTCAATTCAGGATAGTCCTCGTCGCGAATGCTCTTGGGGAAACCGAGCTCTTCAAACGGCACGGCCGACAGGTAGAGCACAGAGGTGCCGCCGGCTTCTTTGAGACCATAAATATGATTGATATATTTTGACGGATTTTTAGCAATGCGTTCTTGCGCGATCTGGATGAGTTTATCGCGATCGCCAAAAATAGTGGCGCCACTGGGGCAGGCGCTCGTGCAGGCAGGCACGGTGCCTTTACCGGCAGCCGCATCAAAACAGAGGATGCATTTTTTTACCGTCGGCAGGGCTTTGTCCCATTCGTAGGTTGGAACGCCAAACGGGCAGGCGACCATACAATAGCGGCATCCCATACATTTTTTCTCGTCATAGACCACGGCGCCGACGCTGGTCTTGGTCAACGCCCCAACCGGGCACGCCGAGGCGCAGGCCGGATCTTCACAGTGCATGCACTGGCGGCGAATATTGACGCCATTTTTTCGATCAATCGCCGTCCACGTGTTCGCCGATAATTTGTTGGTCGGTGCGCTTTTGTCGAGATTGTTGTGTTCCTTGCAGGCGTAAGCGCAGGCTTCGCAGCCGAGGCATTTTGTCAAGTCAGTCAGAATTGCAGCTTTCATCTACTTCTCCACATAAAGGAATTCGGTTTCAAATTTGGTCCAGGCGTTCTCGTTCAACGTCGATAGAGAGCCGGCTAACGGCAAGCCGCCGTCCTGCATGGTGAGAGCCAGATGTGGATCGTTGGCAAAAGACGAAAGAAAATCACGAAAATGATTAATCTCATTTTTCATCCATTCCCGTGCCACATGCCCCACACGGAAGGATGTGATCGTATCCGCCAGATTTTCCGGCTTGATTCGAACGGACCATAACTCTCGAATATTTGTCGATGGGCTATTTTCGATGGCGTTGCTGGTCTTTTCGACGATCCCGGAAAACGGCGCGCGCACTCTAATTTTTCTGTCGCCGGACTGCAGGGCAAATAATTCGTCACCCTTTTCGATCTTTTTTCCTTTTTCCGGAAGATGAATCTGATCAACCTTGCCAATGGCATTGAGCAAGAATGGATCAATGCCGACCTTCAGCGAGCCGTGATGACTCAACTCACTCCACAAGTGTCCATTTGTGCTGAAAATACCGTCCGGCAGAAGAAGATCCTCAGCGCTTGTAAAGAGTGTCCTTTGTCGAACTGCCGGCGCACCGGCCAGTGCGAGTTGTGCTTGTCGATGTTGTACGACATAGTCGATAATAATGAATGTCAGAACCGTCGCGATTACGAATAGAACTACCATGTGAGACTCCTTGGGATTTTACTGGTCACAACCTTCACAGTTGAAGAATTCCTGGCAAAAGACTTTCCATTGTTCGTCCGTTAAATGACGCGCAAAACCTTCGGCCAACTCGCCGCCATCCTGCAGCGCCGGCATCAGTTCGCCGGAATAGTCAGCCACAAACTGCGCACGGGCTTTTTTCAGCCACGGCACAATCGAGGCACTTTTGATCAAGTTGGCAAGTTCTGTTGAAAGGTCCGCGACTTTGGCTTTGAGTACCCAACCTTGCTGACTTGGGCGTGTCTCAAGAATTTCAGCGCTGATCGGCATACGTTGAGAGACTTTGCGATCACCGACTTTTAACGTCCAGGCGCGATCGCCTTGATGAAGTTTCGTGCCGACTTTGGGCAGTTCGGCGAATTCTACCTCGCCAAACGCGCGCAAGGCAAAGTCATCCATACCGATTTCAACTGTGTCCGTGCCGACAACTTTGGCAAAGGTGTGGCTTGGATGAATGTAAAATTCGCTCTCGGCTTGCACGGACGGTGCAGCAATCGAGACCGCTTCTCGTTTGCGTTTCTGTTCAACAATGAATGAAATGCCGATGAGAAGCAAAAACATAACAGCAACGATGGCGACTACCATGATATACTCCTGTTTTATCAAAATGAGGTGTTATTTCACTAGTGGTTACGCAATTTGCGGGCCAAAATGATGACCAAAGTGGTTAATAATTAATCACAAAATTGCTGTTGATAATAAAGCACTTAATGAGGTTTTACGGCGCAGGATAGAAAAGGCTTTGTATTGTTAATTTGGTAATGGTTGAAAATATCAACACAAAAAAATAACTTGTTCTTAAGATGCTTGTTCTGTTTTGTTTTTATAGAAGTTAAGTTTGTGTTAAAAATATATACACTCGATGTCTAAATAATGGTGTGATTTCAACAAAAGAGAGCAATTTATACTATACCTCTCCAGTAATTTTTTAATTGCGTCTCAAAAGCAGATTTAGTACATTTTCCGTCCACAACCTGTGAACACGAACAAAAGGATAGGAATCTGTTTTGACATACATCGGATATCAGGCGCTCAATGTGGCGCTCGTGCTTTCAGCGTTTGCCGCCGTACTCTATTTCCTTGCCGGCAAAAACCCATTTTCAAAATATATTACCAGCGCCAACCGGGCCACAATGGCCATTTTTGCCCTGGTCTTGTTTGCCGGTCTGGCGCTCGAATACGCATTATTCACGCGCGATTTTCAAGTCGAGTACGTCGCCAGCTATTCCAGCCGTGCGCTGTCGTGGTTTTACACGCTCGCGGCGTTGTGGGCCGGACAAGCTGGTTCACTGCTCTTCTGGGCCATGCTGCTGGTGATTTTTGCGCTTATCGTTTTACTGCAAAATCGTCATAAAAATCCGGTGTTGCTGCCGTACATTATGGGCGTCATTCAGGTGACGATCTTTTTCTTTTTGTATCTGCTCGTGTTCAAATCCAATCCGTTTGCGCGTTTGCCGTTTGTGCCGCAGGACGGCCAGGGCTTGAATCCATTGCTGCAAAATCCGGCGATGGTGTTTCATCCGCCGGCGTTGTATTTGGGATTTGTCGCCTGTACTATCCCGTTTGCCTTTGCGATTGCCGCGCTGATCACCGGCGAGCTGAAAGACAGTTGGGTCAAATCCATTCGCCGCTGGACGCTGTTTGCCTGGCTCTTTTTGACCATCGGCAATATCCTCGGCATGCAATGGGCCTATGTGGAACTTGGCTGGGGCGGCTATTGGGCCTGGGATCCGGTTGAAAATTCGTCGCTCATGCCGTGGCTCACGGGAACGGCCTTTTTGCACTCGATTATTGTGCAGGAACGAAAAGGCGTGCTCAAACGCTGGACGATCTCTCTCGTTGTCCTGACGTTTGCGCTCACCATCTTTGGCACGTTCGTCACGCGTAGTGGTTTGATCTCTTCCGTTCACGCTTTTGGCGTTTCCGATCTTGGCCCGCTTTTCCTTGGTTTCCTGGCGTTGATTATCATCGTCTCCGCCTTTTTACTTGTCAAGCGCGCCTCCATGCTCAAAGGCAAAAAAGACATCGGCTCCTGGACGTCGAAAGAATCCAGCTTTTTGCTCAACAATTTGCTGTTTGTCGCCATGACTCTCGGCGTGTTCATCGGCGTACTCACGCCAACATTGAGCGAGTTGTTTACCGGGGAGCAAATTACCGTCGGCGCCGATTGGTTCAACCGCATGGCCACGCCCATCGGCATTGCCATCTTTTTGCTGATCGGCTTTTGCGCCACTATTTCCTGGGGCAAAACCAGCACTGAAAAGTTGTTACAAAATTTACTCGTGCCCATGATTATCACCGTTGTCGTTCTTGTGCTGCTGATCGTTTTTGGCGTTCGTGGTTTTCTGCCTTTATTCTCCATTTCTGTCGCCGCCTTTGCGCTTGGAACAACGGGGCAAGATTACATCCGCGGCGTTCGTGTGCATGCGAGTCGCGAAAATAAAAACATAATCGCCGCCGTTGTTTCTCTGACGACAAAGCACAAACGTCGTTACGGCGGTTATATTGTCCACATCGGCGTGCTGTTGTTTTTTCTTGGACTTGTTGGCTCATCCGCATTTGTCAAAGAAAGCACGGCCACATTGCGTGTGGGGCAAAGCATCACCTCTGGTCCGTATACGTTGCTTTTTGATGATATCGATCGCCGCGCCGGCAAAGATCGCATGATTGATACCGCACATTTTACCGTCACCAAAGATGGCAAAAACATTGGCTATATCGGATCTGAAAAGTTGCTGTTCGAAAAGTTTCAGCCGGCAACCGAGGTTGGTATTCGTTCAACGCTAAAAGACGATATTTATGTGATTCTCGCCGATTACGATTTGAATGCCAAAGTCGCCACCATCAGCGTGCTCGTTAATCCGTTGGTGTTGTGGATTTGGATTGGCGGCGCGATTATGGTTCTGGGTACGCTCATTTCCATGTCGCCCGATAAAAAGAGAAAATAGGAATTTGAGCTGTTGACTATCAGCTCTCTGTCGTCAGCTTGTAAGAGTTGGAAATGAGGCTTAACATATCACAAAGCGTGATATGTCTTTCGATTTTATGTTCCAAAAGCTGATAGACGATAACTGAATGCTGACAACTTCTTTTACACAGGATTTATTATGATAGAAATTTTGTCTTACGTTGTTGTGATAGGCGCGGTCGCTTATGTGGCTTTACCGCTGTTTTCGAAAAGTAATGAGAAACAATCCGCAAGATCGGAAGGGGATAGCCGAGTGGGCGAGCTGTTGCACGAACAAGTGATGGCTGCCAGCACAATTGAGGATTTGGAATTTGATTTGCAAACCGGCAAGCTGTCGCAGGAGGATTACGACTCCCTGGTTGAAGATCAGCGCAAAATTCAAAAAGAAGCCGATGCGCGATTAAAAGATATTAGTGGCGTGTCCAGCGCGGAGTTGATCGAAAGGCTGGAACGTGACATTGCCGCTGAAAAGCAAAAGCTCGCGCCACATTCAACGCCGAGCTGCCCGGGCTGCAAAATGCCGATCAAACCGGGCGATAAGTTTTGTTCCGAATGCGGGGCGAAAATAGCGTAAGATGGGGCGGCCTGTACAACCATGAGCTTATTGCCTTGCCTGATCTTGACGTCTGCACGTAATCAATAAAATTTGCGTCTGTGACCCATCCTACGCCTCCATCCGAGTCGCAAAGACATTCGAATCCGCATGTCTTTTTGATCCATGTCGCCGGTGCTTCTTCAATCAAAAATAGCTGGACACAAGATTAATTTTTTTCGTGGCGCGTGTAGATAAAAAGGAATATCCAAGGGGCGGCGAAAACAGAGTTGAGAGTGTGTGTTCAGCGGGTGAATACGCGCTCTTTTGGTTTAACGGGAAGAAACTCTCCAATGGCTTCAAGCCCTGCCGGGGATTGATTTTTTTGTGAATCCCGGGGGAGTGCAAAAATCCTTTCCTTTCAAAATCCCTTTAAAATCTCCGGCAGTTTGTCCCGCGCGGCCTCCTCGCCAAGCGCCACCATTTTATCAATGTGTTTCAAATCGTAATAGGTAAAGTCCTTCAGGTCCGGCACAATCACAACATCCACATCCTGCAAGTGCAGCACGGTATTTTCATTCCAGGCTATTTTGAACGCCGACCACATCACATCAAATCCGGATTTCGGATCGGATAATTGTCCGCGATCCGAATTGAGGTTGACCGCCACGGTAAATGTGGCGCCCATGTTGAGCAGGACATCACCGGGCACGCTGTTCAATATACCGCCATCGACGAGCAGCATGTCGTTTATCGGCGTTGGCGAAAAGACGCCCGGTACGCTGCAACTGGCGCGCACGGCGCGAACCACCGGCCCATCGCGCAATTCGACCAAATCGCCGTTATGCAAATTAACCGCGACGCAGCGAAACGGCACATGCAAATCCGCAAATGTTCTATCAGCGAGATATTTTTCCAGCAGCGCTTCCAGCTTGTTGGATTTGAACAATCCCTTTCGTTTTAAATTCAATCCAAGGAGATCGGTTGGATTCAGGTTTTTGGCGATATCGTACATGTCATCCGATGTCATGCCGGCCGCATAAAACGCTCCGATAATACTGCCGGCGCTGTTGCCCGCCACCAAGTCAAACTTTAGATTGTGTTCTTCCAACACTTTGATCACGCCGATATGCGCCAGTCCGCGCGCGGCGCCGCCGCCAAAAGCGATGCCGGTTTTTTTTCGCTTAAATAACTTCATTTCATCCCTGTTTTACTTTTTGGTTTGCACTACGAACGAACACGTTTGAGGATTCAAAAAAAGTCGTTCATGTTATTTTTTTAATCCGAATCGTTGCACCATTTTTGCTGAAGCTCGTGTTTTCAATTTTTTCTTTGGTGTGACATCAAATGTGATCTGCTCATATCGTTTCTGTAAAATCTTTTCGTTTTGCCGCAAGAGCACAAAACTTATCTTGACACTGAACAATATTTTCATATATTAATTCTCAATATGTTCGCAATCGATTAAGATACATGCCTTTTTAACGTCCACAATTTTTTTAACCGCCTGCTGTACATTTATCAAAATGGGAGAGTTTAACGTGAAACGACAAAAACATGCACGGCTCGCTTTGTTTTTGTGTTGCCTCGTCTTTGTCTCTTTGCCGCTGCTTGCTGCAACGACCGGAAAAATCGCCGGCAAAGTAGTTGACAAGGAAACGGGTGACCTGTTACCGGGCGCGAATGTGACGATTGTCGACACTCGCTATGGCGCAGCAACAGATTTGGAAGGCGACTTTTTCATCATTAATGTGCCGCCGGGACGCTATGTTGTGCGCGCCACGATGATGGGGTACGGGACCGTTGAAATTGCTGACGTTCAGGTCAGCATTAATTCAACAACCAATCTGAAATTTACCCTGTCCCCGGAAATCATCGAAGGCGAAACGGTGACCGTTACGGCGTCGATGATGTCCTACAAAAAAGACCAGACCAGTTCGGTACGACATGTCTCCTCGGAGCAAATCGATGTCTTGCCGCTGGAAAGCCTTGGCGATGTGATCTCGATGCAGGCCGGCGTGGTCGAAGGCCACTTTCGCGGCGGCCGTTTGGGCGAAGTATCCTACATGATTGACGGCGTGCCGGTCGACGATTCCTTTGGCGGCACCAGCTCGACCGTGACAATTGAAAACGATGTTGTGCAGGATCTTGAGGTCATCACCGGCACGTTCAACGCCGAGTACGGCCGCGCCATGAGCGGCATCGTCAATGCCGTGACCAAGGATGGCGGCAATGGCTATCACGGCCGCGTCAACCTGCAGGCCGGCAATTATTTTACCACGCATTCGGATTTGTTCATCGGGCTCGATCCCGTCGATATTCGCAATCAGGATTATCGCATTCAGTTTGAAGGGCCGATTCTGCGCGACAAACTGTCCTTTTTTGTCAATTATCGTTATCAAAATAATAAGAATTATCTCAACGGCATTCGTCGGTTCAATGTCAATGATTACAGTGATTATTCATCCGACAATCCGGCAACCTGGATCGATATCGCCAACGGCGACAGCGCTTATGTGCCGATGAATGACGGCCGTTACAGTTCAATTTTTGGCAAACTGACCTGGGCGCCTATATCGGATTTAAAAGTATCCGCTACGTTTTCCAATAATGACGACGATTGGGGCGGGTACTCTCACACCTGGAAATACAATCCCGATGGCCGCGCGCGAAATTACAAAACCAACACCATGTACGGATTGCAGATCAATCACGGCATCGGCAAGTCGCTTTTTCATGAATTGAAATTGACCTTTGTTGATAATTACAACGGCGATTATTTGTATAAAAATCCGCTGGATGACCGCTATATCCACGATCGATACGCCAATTCGTCGGGCCCCGGTTTTATGACCGGCGGCCAGGAAAAAGGCCACTCGGTGCGGAAGCAGGAAGATTTGACCATAAAATACGACATCACCTGGCAGGTGAGTAAAAATCACAGTTTGAAGGCGGGCGCGCTGTACATCGATCATCAACTGGCGAACGAGTACCACGCCATTCAGAACAAGTACCGCCAGCAATCCAATGAGTATGATAACTATTTTGATCCCGAGTTGAACACGTTCATCTATCCGAATTATGAACCGGTCATTCTGGGTGATTCGACGCTGTACGGCGAAGTGTACGATGTCAATCCCATCGAGTTCTCCGGCTTTCTGCAGGACAAAATGGAGTTTGACGAAATGGTCATCAATCTTGGATTACGTTATGATATGTTTGACCCGAACACCGTTTATCCGTCAAATTTGCGGAATCCGGCCAATCAGCTCAGTTTTCCGGAAAATCCGGAAAAGGAATCCATGTATCCCAATGCCGATCCCAAAGTGCAGCTCAGTCCGCGTTTCGGCTTGTCGTATCAGTTGAGCGATGCGGCGTTGCTGCATTTCAGTTACGGCCATTTTTTCCAGGCGCCGCCCATGTATGCCTTTTATCAGAACCATTCCTTTCTCGTGGCGCCAACGGATTTTGTCACTCAAACGGGTAATCCTCAACTTGAAGCCCAGAAAACCGTGCAGTACGAGGTCGGCTTGTGGCAGGAAATTGTCAAAGGTATGGGGCTGGAGGTCAACCTTTTTTATCGCGATATTTATGATCTTCTCAGCATGAAAGTAGTGAGCACCTACAACCAGATCGAGTACGGCGTTTACACCAACAAGGATTACGGCAACGTCAAGGGATTGGAAGTCAAGTACGATGTCAAATCCGGGCCGTTGAATGCGTTCGTTAACTATACCTTGCAATACACGCGCGGCAATGCAGACAATCCGACGCAGACCTTTACCCGCGCCGGTGACAGCCGCGATCCGATCTCGCGCCTCATTCCCATGTCGTGGGACCAGCGCCACACCGTTGCGCTCGGCGTGAATTACACGACGAAAAAGTGGAGCACCTCGCTAACCGGCTATTATGATCACGGCACGCCTTACACCTGGTCGCCCATTGCCGAGAGCCGATTGGCGCGCGTCAACTTGTATCCGAACAATGCGAAAAAACCGGCCAAGGTGCGCGTGGATTGTTTTGGCTATTATGATTTTGATTTGTCGGATCGATTCAAACTGCGCGCCAGCCTGCACATCGAAAATTTGCTCGATCGTAAAAACGAGTTGTTCGTGAACGGCAACACCGGCCGCGCCAATGAAGCGATTGTGCGGGCCGTGGATCTGGCCAATCACCGCAGTTTGTTCAACGATTACGAAGATCGAATCATCAATCCGGCGGCCATTGAAATGCCGCGTTATATCAAGTTTGGTCTCGGCCTGGTTTTTTAATAACTGAAGCCACTGAAACACAGAGTAACTAATGAATGTCAAACGACAAAATCGTGTGACCACGTTTCAGATAAAAAAACAATGTTTTTTTTTCCTCTGTGATCTCAGTGCCTCTGTGGCAAAATTGGTTAATATGACAAGCCAGTTTTACTATCGAATTTTAAAGGAATTTCTTATGAAAAAACTCGGATTCTTTTTATTGCTCTGCCTGATTGCCGCCTCCGGTGTGTTCGGCCAGGGCAAACCAT
This sequence comes from uncultured Cytophagia bacterium, assembly GCA_964432185.1. Taxonomy (GTDB): domain Bacteria; phylum Zhuqueibacterota; class Zhuqueibacteria; order Residuimicrobiales; family Krinioviventaceae; genus Kriniovivens. The sequence goes on along the minus strand of CAYSNA010000013.1, from coordinate 4,338 downwards.
ACGATGGCCCGGACGATCCGGCCGGCGATATTGCCGCCAAGCGCGAGGGCTATATGACCGGCAACCGCATCTTTTTATATTTTCAAAACCAAATGGAGTTGTCCGATTGGCCGCGCGTTGAAGTCTCCAAGTGGCCGAATGATTATACCGGCGTCAAAATGACCGACGGCATCAACCTGTTGGTGACCTCGCAGGTTTTTCTCGAAAACGGTCATGTGCCGGTCACCGATCCGGTACGCATTGCCAATGAAAAGCTGGACACCCTGTGGTTCTGCCAAACCGCATTTCGCGGCGGACTCGATCTCGATCCAACAGGTACCATTCAATGGGGATTTTATCCCGTGTTCGGTTATTTTAATGAGCTGAACGAATACCCGGCCATGAGCAATCTGCCCGATTCCTGGCCGCCCAAAGGCTGGCCGGCGCGCGGTGATGAGCTCAAGTGGCCCGGCGTGTGGAACGGCCGCTTTGGACTTGGCGTCATGTATGCGGATATGGAAACCTTCTTTGTCGCCAATGATGCGCAGGACCTCGAATATGTCAACACCGACAGCGCTCTGTATTATCACCCGCGACCCGGAGTAAAAATCGGCGATAAAAATCCCAATGTGACCATTCAAAGAGGCGAATCGTGGGGCGGACTTGGTGTGCGCTGCGAAACGCGCGGCTATCAATGGAACAATCCGCTGGCGCGCGATGCCATCTTTTGGGAATACAATATCTCGAACATTTCCGAGTACGATCTGCCGCAGGTGGCCCTCGGCTACCATGTCGATAACGCCATCGGCAATGACAGCAACGACGAAATCGGTTTTTTTGATACCTACCTCGATTTGGCCTATTCCTGGGACATCGACGGCGTTGGGCAGGGCGGGCTCAAAACCGGCATTATGGGGTTTGCTTTTCTCGAAAGTCCCGGCCTGGCTTATGACGGCATCGACAATGATGAAGACGGTTTGCTCGACGAGCAGCGCGATAATGAAACGGCCGGTGAATTCATCGGCCCGACTGACGGCATTCAGGATCTCGACAAATTCCTCGCGTTTTATAATCTCGACATGGACGATCTCAAAGATCACTGGAGCTCGGATGAAGATCAGGACTGGAATGATGGTTTTGATGCCAATAACAACGGCATTTATGATCCCGGCGAAAATCCCGGCGACGATGTCGGTCTCGACGGCATCGGCCCGGACGAGCTCAATTACCCCGGCCCGGATGAAGGCGAGTGCAACCATCGCCCGGATTTTAAAGAGGGCATCGGCTGCGAGCCAAATTATAACGCCACGGACGTCACCGAATCAGACATGCTCGGTTTGAGCGCATTCAGTCTGTTCCATGTGACGGAGCAACTTGACGGCAAGCCAAAAACCTTTCACTCGGACTGGGTGATGTGGCAGCTCACCGGTACGGGTATTTTAAAGGAATTCATCGGTGAAATTTCCAACCTGATTGAAGTTTTTGCCTCAGGGCCGTTCCCGCTTTACAAGGGACGCACCGAGCGCGTTTCCATGTCCATGCTGCATTCTTATGATCAGTTGTCGGATCTCAGCCAGGAACCGCCGCGCGCGCCGGTGTTGTTCGAATTGAAAAAAGTTGTGCAGCTCATTTATGAAAAAGATTACCGTTTTGCGCAGCCGCCAAAAATGCCGACGCTGACCGCCACGGCCTATGACGGCAAAGTCGTGCTCACCTGGGATGATGTGGCCGACAAGAGCTCCCGGGAACCGTTCCTCGGCGGCGCCAATGATTTTGAAGGCTATAAACTCATCCGCGCCACGGACAAAAAATTCCAGGATGCCCAGGTCATCACTGACGGATTTGGCACGGCCTCCATGTTCAAGCCGATTTATCAGTGCGATCTCAAAAATGGCAAACGCGGTTTTACGGATTTCGGCCTGCTCAACGGCATGGGCTATTATCTTGGTGATGATACCGGTATCACCCATTATTATGTTGATGAGAACGTACAAAACGGCATGACCTATTACTACGGCCTCATCGCCTATGATTTTGGCATTGACGAAGAAACCGCGCCTCCGGGCATTGCGCCGTCCGAGAACAATCTGGTCATCGAACTGGATGAATATGAAGAAATCCGCAATGTCGGCAAAAATGTGCAGGTGGTCACGCCGCATTCTATCGCCCCGGGATACAATCCGCACAGCCTGGAAATTGTCACGAGCAGCATAAAAGGAACGTCCGGTTCTGTTTTGCCGGAGATTGTCGCGAAAGACGCGCTCAAGGAGAATCATACCTATACCTTTAAATTCAACGTTGATACTCTTGCGGATTTGAAAAGAACATCAAATTTTGGCTATTACTTTTTAACCAATGGCTATACTATCTATGATGTCACCGATTCCGGCCGCGTCGTGGCTATGGAACGGCCAAATGCATCCATCCTTGACAATATTGTTTACGATGCCATCAATGTTGATGAGGTGCAGCCGCGCAAGGAATGGTTCATGAAGATCGGCAGTCCGATGCACTCGGACGCCGCAGACGGTGTTGTGATGACGATGCGGGCCAATTTTATTACGTCCGAGTTTAACGGCGGCTATGATCTGGCCAGCTCGGGTTGGGTGCGAGGCGCCGCGGCGATCGATGTGCGGCCCACCACGGACGCAGTAAAGTATTTCCCCTGGGATTATGAACTCATTTTTACCGGCGATCCGAACGCCTATGTCGGCAAAATTAGCGGCGGTACGGTTCGAGATGATAGCGTTAAAATTGAGGATGACCAGCAGCTCGTCAGTTTGCCGTGGTCGTTTTTTATGATCAACAAAACATTCCCGTTTGCCGATGGCGAGTATGACACACTTGATATTGTCGGTGTGGATGAGAATGGCAATGGCTCATGGGACTGGACCGAGGACCGCGCTCTGTTCTGCGCCTACGATGCCGAAACCGGTCGCTGGAAAAAAACCGTTTTTGATATTCGTTTTGGCGACCAGCCGCAAGCCGGCGATGTTTATTACCTGACGTTCAACCGTCCGCATTTTTCCACAGACTCGCTGACCTACCGTATTTTGCCGGAAGGTGAATTGAATACAAGCGCCATCGAAAACGGTATGAAAAATATCAAAGTGGTGCCCAATCCGTACATCGCAACCAATGATATGGAGCCGGTCGTGTCGAACTGGTATCTGAATCAACGACGTAGTCTCATGTTTACCAATTTGCCGGCCCGATGTAAAATTACCATTTTTACGGTGAGCGGTGTTTTTGTCGATGAGATTGATGTGGAAAACGATAATGACAATGGCGTGGCGCACTGGGATGTGGAGACCGCCGAAGGTCTCGAAGTCGCGGCGGGCATGTATCTTTATCATGTCAAAGCGGATTTGACCGGCGCGGAAAAAATTGGCAAATTTGCCATCATTAAATAAGCATAGGAGTTGATGATCATGAAAAAATTCAGCATAAATTGTAGTTTTGTTTGTGTGATCGCGGCGCTTGTGCTGAGCAGCGTCCTGATCGCGCAAGAGCCGTACCGGCGCGGCACCACCGCCGGCAACTTTTTGGAGATCGGTTACGGCAGCCGCGGCAATGCTATGGGCGACGCTGCTGTCGCTTCGGCCAACGATCTGGAATCGTGCTACTGGAATCCGGCCGGCCTGGCGCTCATGCGGCAGAACGAGGTGATGTTTAATATGCAACCGTGGATTATCGATATTAACAGCAATTTTGCCGCCGTGGGTCTGGTGTTTCCTCGCCTCGGCACGTTTGCCGTGTCGCTGAATCAAATGGATTATGGCAAAGAAGATGTAACCACGCTGGCCATGCAGGACGGCACGGGTGAGCGCTATTCGGCGAACGAGTTTGCCGTGTCGTTCTCATACGCGAGGCGTCTGGCGCAGTGGTTCTCCTTTGGCGGCAGCGGTAAATATGTCAACTCGAATATCTGGCATGTCAGTGCGAGCGCCCTTGCTCTCGATCTCGGCGCGCTGGTCAATACGAATTTCTTCTCGCCCACCGGTGAACGCCAGGACGGCCTGGCTATCGGCATGAGCATTTCCAATTACGGCACGCGCATGCAATACGACGGTATTGATCTGCTGCAGCCCATTGATACGAATCCAAATATTGCCGGCAATTATGACAACGTCGAAGGCCAGTTTCACACCCAGGCGTGGGAGCTGCCGTTGATTTTTCGCATCGGTTTGGCTGTGCATCCGGTCGTCACGTCAAATCATCGCCTGAAGCTTGAAGTTGACGCGCTGCATCCGAACAACAACAGCGAATCCGTCAATGTCGGCGGCGAGTACACCTTCACCATCCCGTCGTTCGGCAGTTTTAATATTCGGTCGGGCTACAAAGGTTTGTTCATGCAGC
>CAYSNA010000012.1:0-27940 GCA_964432185.1 uncultured Cytophagia bacterium | reverse complement strand
CGTGGATGCCGGTCGGCGCGCCCCGACCGCGAGAAATCTGCAGCCGGTCGAGTTTGTCGTTCTGACCAACCGCGATCGCTTGGCTGACATTGCCGCTCAAACGGATTACGGCCAGTTTATCGCTAATGCTCCGGCGTGCATTGTGGTTTTCAGCAAAGAAACCAAATATTTTCTCGAAGATGGTTCGGCTGCCGTTGAGAACATTCTCATTGCGGCGACCGCGTTGGGACTCGGCGCCTGCTGGGTTGCCGGTGACAAAAAGGTCTATGCGGAAACCATCCGCAAAAAATTAAACGCGCCTGACCATTACAAATTGATTGCGCTGCTTCCGGTTGGCTATCCGGACAAAAGTCGCGAGCCGCATGAGAAACGACCTCTGGATCAGGTACTGCACTGGGAGGAATTTCACGCCAAGATGGAAAAATCGAGTTGAAGACGCTCCCGAAAAACCTGCACGAAAAACTGAACAATCTGTCTCGCAAACCCGGCGTCTATCTTTATAAAAACAAACACGGCGAGATCATTTACATCGGCAAAGCCAAAGTGCTGCGTAACCGCGTGCGCTCGTATTTCCAGGACAGCCGGACTATCGATTCCAAAACCGCCCATCTGGTATCGCGCATCGCCGATTTTGAAACGATCATCACCGACACCGAAGTTGAGGCATTGATCCTCGAAGCCAACCTGGTCAAGGAACACAAGCCGCGCTACAATATTAATCTGAAAGATGATAAAAGTTTTCCTTTCATCCGGGTCACCAACGAGCCGTATCCGCGCATTTTCCCAACGCGCAAAATCATCAAGGACGGCTCGCGTTATTTTGGCCCGTATACCAATGTTGTGCGCATGAAAGCGCTGCTGTCGACGATCAAAAAGATTTTCCCCATACGCTCGTGTAATTTGCCGTTGAACGCCAAAACAATTTCCGAGAAGAAATTCAAAGTCTGCCTGAATTATCATATCCATCGGTGTCACGGGCCGTGCGAGGGCTTCGTGTCGCAGGAGGAATATACCCGCACCATCAATTATATTGTCGATTTTATCAAGGGCAATACTTCGCATCTGGAAAAGGATATTCGACAACGTATGCTCGAGTTATCCAGCGAATTGCGTTTTGAAGAAGCGGCGCGATTGCGCGATCAACTAAATTCCATCACCATGTTTTCCGAGCGGCAAAAAGTACTCGATAATCATTTGAATGATCGGGACATCATCGCCACGGCGGTGGATGACGGCGATGCCTGCAGTGTGGTGTTTCGCGTGCGTGAAGGCAAAATTGTCTCCAAGGATAACTTTTTTCTTGAGCATGTAAAAGGCGAGAGCCTGGCCGCGATCACCAAGGTGTTTCTGCAGCAGTTTTATTTAAAGGTGGATGATGTACCGCCGGAAATTCTGGTGCCCGGTCATTTTGGTGATGATCATGCGGCGCTGCAAGAATGGTTGTCGCAAAAATGCGGCAAACGCGTTACCCTGGTGCACCCGAAACGCGGCGAGAAAGTCAGGTTGCTCGATATGTGCGCGCGCAACGCCGGGCATCATCTCGATGAACTCAAACTGAAGAAAATGCAGTCCAAGGAGTACATCGCCGGTTCGGTGAAGGCGTTGCAGCAAGCGCTGCAACTTGAAGCGGCGCCGCGCCGGATTGAGGGCTTTGACATTTCCAATATCCAGGGCACCAATCCGGTGGCCTCCATGGTCTGTTTCATCAATGGCCGCGCCGCCAAAGGCGAGTACCGGCGATTCAAAATTCGCAGCAAAGAATCGCCGGACGATTTCCTCATGATGTATGAAGCCGTGAAGCGCCGTTACACGCGTGTGCTGAAGGAAAAAAAGAATTTGCCGGATTTGATTCTCATCGATGGCGGCAAAGGCCAGCTCAATGCGGCGTTAAAAGCGTTGAAAGAACTTGGGCTTGACAGCCAGGCTTTGGTCGCGCTGGCCAAACGGCTGGATGAAGTGTTCAAACCCGGCGTGTCCGAGCCGCAAAATGTGCCGCGGGATTCGGCCGGATTGAAACTCTTGCAGCGCGTCCGAGACGAATCGCACCGGTTCGCCGTTACCTACCACCGCACGCTGCGGAAAAAACGCACGTTGACATCCGAGCTGAGCGGCATTCCGGGAATTGGCGAAAAACGCAAAAATGATCTGCTAAAACATTTCCGATCGATCGAGAATATCAAAGCGTTGACGGTTGAGGAGTTGGCCGAGGTCGATTCCATTTCAAAAAAACTGGCGCAAACGATTTACGATCATTTGCATTCGGTCAGCAAACGTTAATCGGAAACGCCAATATCCAGAGCAATGCGCATACTGTCATCAAACATTTCAAACGCCTGCAAAAAGATCTCGGGATTTTTTTCCAGATAACTCAGTGTCGAATCAAATTGGGCGGCGTCCATGCCGTGCAGGGCCAGAGCCGAATCCATTAACAGACTCTTCTCTATCATTCCGGTGGAATCACTGGCGTTCAGTTCAATGAATGTCTGATAAACCTGAAAAAATTTCGGCACATCCGGTTTGATGGCTTCCTGCTTTTCCGGTGCGCTGCAGGTCATGAAAAAACATAAAAAAACAACGGTGACAAGGACATTTTTCATTGTGATTTTATTCGATGTTGTGGTGAAGGTGCTGTAACCAGAGCGGTATATTCTCGGTTCATTAATTTGGCAGGTGAATCTACGAAAACCACGACTGCCAATCAAGTCTGGACTGTCTTTTATTCGCTTGCATTTTAAGGTGATTTTTTCTAATTTTGTTTATCGTTGACGGTTAAAAAACAAAAGGTTAATGCCGATTTTGTCGGCATTTTTTTTCGTATTAAATTTCTTTTCGATGGCCAAAAATCAGCATAAAACTCATTTTGTTTGTCAGGAGTGCGGCGCGTCCACACCCAAGTGGCAGGGCAAATGTCCGGCATGCGACTCGTGGAATAGTTTGGTCGAGGAGCGTATCGTCGCCACTTCGTCCAGAAACGCAGTGATGACTCCAACGCTGTCGGCTCAAGTGCAGGCGCTCAGCCAGATCAGTGCCGAAAAAGTGCCGCGCAAAAAGACTGATAGTCCGGAGTTTAACCGCGTACTTGGCGGAGGCCTGGTGCCGGGTTCGGTCGTTCTTGTTGGCGGCGATCCGGGCATCGGCAAATCGACGTTGCTGTTGCAGGAAGCGGCGAGGCTCAGCAGCGAAGCGTATAAAATTCTTTACATCACCGGTGAGGAGTCCTCGGAACAAATCAAAATGCGCGCTGACCGGTTAGGCGTGAATTCAAATTTTTTGTTCATTCTGCCGGAAACGGAAATCGAGTCATCGCTCAATGCCATCGAAAAAATTAATCCCGGTTTGGTCATTGTTGATTCCATTCAGACCATGCACTCATCGTTGCTCGAAAGCGCGCCGGGCAGTGTCAGTCAGGTGCGCGAGTGCGCGCTCAGATTAATCCACCTCGCCAAAACAAAGACCATACCGATTTTCCTTGTCGGCCATGTGACCAAGGAAGGGTACCTGGCGGGCCCCAAAGTGCTGGAGCATATGGTTGATGCCTTGCTGTTGTTTGAAGGCGACCGCGAGCATTTTTACCGTATTTTGCGTTCTGTGAAAAATCGCTTTGGCTCGACGCGTGAAATCGGCGTGTTCGAGATGACCGAAAACGGTTTGAAGGATGTGCCCAATCCATCGGCCGTGTTTTTATCGGAGCGGCAGGGCAAGTCGAGCGGCTCGACCGTCATCTGCATAATGGAAGGCACGCGGCCCATTTTTGTTGAAGTACAGGCGCTCGCCTCGACAACCAAATTTGGCTATCCGCAGCGCACTACCGCCGGCATGGACGTGAAACGTCTCATTCTGCTGCTCGCGGTTTTGGAAAAACGCCTCGGCTATGTCGTCAGTGCCATGGACGTCTTTGTCAACGCCGTCGGCGGCATTCGCATCGACGAACCGGCGGCCGATCTTGGCGTGATCACCAGCGTGGCGTCGAGCGTGCGAAATCGCGAACTCGATCCGGGCACGGTGTTTATTGGCGAGGTTGGTTTGGGCGGCGAACTGCGCTCCGTCTCGCATATTGAAGCGCGCCTGCGCGAAGCGGAAAAACTTGGATTTCACAAGGCGATCATTCCGCACGGCAATGCCAAAAATCTGATAAAATTCGAAAAACTGCAGGTCGTGCCGGCCAAAACCGCGTACGACGCGTTGGCGAGCGCGGTACACTAAATCGAAAAATCCATATGACCTTTCACCTCGAAAAAACCGATAGCGACACTCGCGCCCGCGCGGCTACGCTCAAGACCGATCACGGCGACATCCTCACTCCTGTCTTTATGCCTGTTGGTACGCAGGGAAGCGTCAAGGCCATTTCGCCGCAGGATTTGAACGACATCGGCGCGCACATCATTTTGGGCAACACCTATCATCTTTATCTGCGCCCCGGCAGTGATGTGATTCGACATTTAGGCGGGCTGCAGAAATTCAATAGTTGGTTCAAACCAATTTTGACCGACAGCGGCGGCTTTCAAATTTTCAGTCTGAATGATTTGAACAAAATCACCAAAGACGGCTTCAAGTTCCGTTCGCATCTCGATGGCTCGTCGCACTTTTTTACTCCGGAAAAAGTCGTTGATATTCAACGTGATCTCGGTTCCGACATCATGATGGTGCTCGACGAGTGCGTGGCGCATCCGGCGGAATTTAATTATGTGCGCAAATCCATCAAACTGACGCATGACTGGGCGAAACGGAGTTTGAAAGCGTTTTACGACATTCCGTCCAAACATGATTTTGAGCAAACGATTTTTGCCATTGTGCAGGGCAGCGTTTATGCGGACTTGCGGCGCGAATCCGCTCTTGGCCTGGTCGATCTCGATTTTCCCGGTTATGCCGTGGGTGGCTTGTCCGTTGGCGAGCCAAAGGAGGCCATGTACGAGATGACCGAGGTCGTCACCGAGCTGTTGCCGCCGGAAAAACCGCGTTACCTTATGGGCGTCGGCAAGCCGGAAGATTTGCTCGAAGGCATCGCCCGCGGCATTGATATGTTCGACTGCATCATGCCGACGCGCAACGGCCGCAATGGTCAGGCGTTCACCTTGGACGGCCCCATCAATATAAAACGGGTCGAAAACAAGGACTCGAACGCTCCGCTGGACGCCGAGTGCGACTGCTACACCTGCCGCACATTTTCACGCGCTTATTTGCGCCATCTTTATATGGCGAAGGAATTACTCATATTAAAATTGTTGAGTTTGCATAATTTAAATTTTTATATTTCACTCATGCGGAAGACGAGAAGTGCCATTCTCGAAAGCCGGTTTTCTCAATTTAAAAAAGAATTTTTAACTCGATACACAAACGATCAATAGTGATCAAACATTTCAGGAGGTCTAATGCACGTTCTATTATCTGTTTTCGCAATGGGGCCAACGGGCGCCGAAGGGCAACAAGGCAATCCGCTCGGTATGTTTTTACCGCTCATTCTCATCTTTTTGATTATGTGGCTGTTGATTTTCCGCCCGCAGGCGAAAAAACAAAAAGAGACGCAAAAAATGATTCAGCAAGTTCAAGTGGGCGACCAGGTCATGACCATTGGCGGTATGTACGGCGTGGTCAAAGGTTTTAAAAATGAGAACAAGGTCGTCATTCTTGAGATCGATAAAAACGTCAAGGTGGACTTTTTGAAGACGTCCATCGCGCAAAACATATCGGCCCAGGAACGAAACGTTGCGGCAAAGAAATAATGAAGATTGTTTTTATGGGAACGCCTGATTTTGCCGTTCCCAGTTTAAAATCTCTTGTGCACAGCGAACATGATGTCGTTGGTGTTGTGACCGTGCCGGATAAACCGGCCGGACGCGGGCGCCAAGTGCGCATGTCGGCCATCAAACAGACGGCGCTGGAGCATCATGTGCCGGTATTGCAGCCGGAAAAAATGAAGGATGAGGTCTTTCTCTCCGAGCTGGCTGCGTGGAACGCCGATCTGTTTGTCGTTGTTGCATTTCGCATTTTGCCGGAGGTGGTCTTTAGTTTGCCGCCGAACGGCACGTTCAATCTGCATGCGTCGCTGTTGCCGAAATATCGCGGCGCGGCGCCGATCAATTGGACTCTGATCAACGGCGAAAAAGAATCCGGTCTGACGACATTTTTCCTCGACAAAACTGTGGATACCGGCGAGATTTTGCTGCAGCGCTCCACACCGTTGACGGACGATATGACCGCCGGTGAGCTGCACGATCGACTCGCCGACATGGGCGCCGAGCTGGTGCAACAAACCGTCAACGGCATTGCGGATGGATCGTTGCGACCGCAGAAACAAATCGGCGAGGTCACGCTGGCGCCCAAATTGACCAAGGAGCTGGAGCAGATAAACTGGAACGCGCCGGCGCGCGAGGTTCACAACCTGGTGCGCGGTCTGTCGCCATATCCCGGCAGTTCGACGGAATTTCGCGGCAAACGCCTCAAAGTGTTAAGGACGGCTGTGAGCGACGAAGACATCTCCTCCGGAGAGCCCGGCGAAATTGTTCGTATCGGCAAAAACGGACCAATTGAGGTGCGGACCGGCAAAGGCGTCCTGTCACTTCTGGAAATCAAGCCGGAAGGCAAGAACACGATGAGCACCGGTGAGTTCCATCGCGGAGCGCGACTCGAAACCGGCGAGCGTTTTCTTTAGGCTATGGCCAAGCCGAACGCCACATCGCCGCGTGCGCTGGCCAATCTGGCCGTCGCCCGAATTGAAGGCGATAACGCTTTTACGGATATTGTTCTTTCTCATTTATTGGAATCGTCGAATTTAAGCGAGCGCGACCGCGCCTTTGTGACGGACGTCGTTCGCGGCACGATCCGCTGGAAAAAACGTCTGGACTGGATTGTCGATCAGCTTTTTTCCGGCACGAAAAACAACATGCCGCGGGAGGTGCGCTGGTTGTTGTGGCAGGCATTGTATCAAATTGAATTTACCCATGTGCCACCGTTTGCCGCTGTCAATGAAACGATTAATCTGGCGCGGGCGAACAAACTTTTTCGCTGGACCGGTGTGATGAACGGCATCTTGCGAACATTTTTGCGCGCGCCGCAACAAATCAAATTCCCCGATCCGCAAGCAGACAGCGTATCGCACATTGCCGTCACGCAATCGCATCCGGAGTGGCTGGTTCAACGCTGGATCCATCAATTTGGCCTTGAAAGCACCAACGGATTATGTCGTGCTAATAATGAACCGCCGGTGTTGTCGGTGCGAGTTCATACGCCCAAAATATCCTGCGGTGATTTTGAAAAGTTGTTGGTTGAAAACAAGGTGGAATTTGAAACGTCACTGGTGCCTGGTTTTTATCGAATCCTCTCGATCGGTTTTGATGTGCGTTCTCAATGGTTGAATGACGGTTTGATGACGATTCAGGATGAAAGCGCCGGGCTACCCGGATTGCTCGCTTCGCCGACGGCCGGGCAGATTGTCGCGGATTTGTGCGCCGCACCCGGCGGCAAATCCACCCATATGGCCGAGCTGATGCGCGATCAGGGTCTTGTTGTGTCGGGCGACATTAATCCGCGCCGCGCCAATTTGGTGAAACAGGCGGCCGGTCGACTCGGTTTAAAAATTGTTCATCCCATCGCCGCGGATGCGCATTTTTTTCCCGTCCATCAGGCGGATGTGGTGCTGCTCGATGCGCCGTGTTCCGGCCTTGGCGTCATTCGCAAAAAGCCGGATGTGCGTTGGAAAAAAAATCCGCAGGATGTGGCTGGATTACAAGAGTTACAGCGCCTGCTGCTCGAAGACGCGGCGCAGCTCGTTCGTGCGCGAGGAACGTTGGTCTATTCAACCTGTACCATCGATCCACAGGAAAATGAATTTATCGTCGAGACGTTTTTACAATCGCACCCCCAATTTGAGCTTGCGGCCATTGACAACTCAGTAATCGCGCCGCAGTTTATTACGGATTCTGGCTACGTTCGAACCTGGCCGCATACGCATCGAATGGACGGCAGTTTTGCCGCAAAAATGATAAAGAGAATTTGAAATGGCAAAAAACAAAACTCAAAAATCAACGGTCGGCGTGATCAAGCCGCTGTTGATTATCATTGTTGTTCTTTTATCACTGTATGCCCTTGTGGCATTTCTCGCCATGCCGATTTATACACGACATTGGCAGCGCGTGCAGGTTCCGGATGTACGCAATCTCAGTTTGGTCGCCGCGCAAAAGGTCGTCAAGTCGGAAAAATTGCAGCCCATCATTGGCGAGGTGAAATATGATGACAGCATACCTGCCGGCTATATCAGTTTTCAAAATCCGCTTGAACATACATTTGTCAAAAAGGGGCGCCGAATTTATTTGACGCAATCAAAGGGGCGCCGTCCGGTCGTTGTGCCGAATCTGATCGGCACGAATGTGCGCGATGCCAAATTTACCATCGCGCAATATGAACTTGCACTTGGCAAGTTGAGTTACGAGTTTGATCGATATTATCCCGAGGGCGTGGTGATGGAGCAAACAATTGAGGAAGGCCGCGAGATTATCGCCGGAAGTATCATCGATCTGACCATCAGCCTTGGAGAAGAACCGGACGAAATTTTTGTGCCCAACTTGTACGGCAAAAGCCTGGAAGACGCCGAGCTGCTGATGTCCCGCGCCTTGTTGACAAAAGGCCGCGTCAGCTACAGCGAATCGGAAAATTTCGACCCCAATGTGGTGATATTCCAGTCGCTTGACGTCGGTCGACGGGCAGTCAAGGGCGATACGATCAATATTGTGTTAAACCGAAGACAAAGCGCAGGGGAATCAACGCCATGGTAAAAATCGCGCCATCGGTTTTGAGTGCGGATTTTTCCCGCCTCGCCGAACACATCAAAATTGTTGAGGATGCCGGAGCGGACTGGATTCACCTCGATCTGATGGACGGCCAGTATGTGCCGCAAATTACTTTTGGTCCGCTGGTCATTCAGGGCATTCGCAAATTAACCAATCTTCCATTGGATGCGCACCTGATGATTGAAAACGCCGACGCCCAGCTTGAACCGCTGAAAAATGCCGGTGTGAATCAGATAACCGTTCACGTTGAAGCCTGCCCACATGTGTGGAAAACGCTCGATCATATCCATGAGCTCGGTTTAAAAGCCGGCATCACGCTCAATCCCGCAACACCTGTATCGCTCATCGAACCGATTCTGCACAAGGTTGAGCTTGTGCTCGTGATGACCGTTGAACCCGGATTTGGCGGTCAGACCTTCATTCCGGAAATGCTTGATAAAGTAGCGGCGGTGAATGCCCTCAAGAAGAATAAAAATCTCAATTTCGAGATCCAGGTGGATGGCGGCATTGACGAGATCACCGCGCCGCAGGTCGTCAAGGCCGGCGCCACGGTTTTGGTCTCCGGCAGTTCCATTTTTGGCGAGCCGGATATTGCGGCTGCCGTTCAGCGCATCAAAAAAGCAGCGCAAGACGCCTCGCTGTTGATCGCCTAAGTATTCGGAAAAAACGAAACTTGCGCTTGACAAAAGATTTTGCATTATCTATATTTGGCAACGGTTTGTAGAGGAGGCTGAACAAGGTGGATCAACATTAAAAAGACGACTCTACAGATCGGTTGATCAGCTTGTTCGACAAACGCAGGAGGGTCATTTCAATGCCTAGAGGGAGAGTCAAATGGTTCAATGATAGCAAAGGTTTTGGTTTCATTGAACAGGATGATGGTGAAGATGTGTTTGTCCATTTCTCGGTGATCGAGATGGACGGGTTCAGAACGTTGGCTGAAGGCAGTCTGGTCGACTTTGAAGTTACAAAGGGCGATAAGGGTCTGCAAGCCACCAAGGTGTTTGCATCAGCTTGACATCTTTGCGGACATTCCTCGAATGACCATAAAACCCCGCTTGTGTTTGTGGGGTTTTTGTTTACAATCCGGCGACGAAACAATCGAAAGAATGTGACGTAACTCCCTGTACAAACTGAACACTGTGTTTAGGATTAGAACAGCATGAAAAAGGTTTTTAGTAAAGAAGATATCGACCTCATCGCCAAAACGCTGGGTGTTGAGGCCAAAGATAAAGGCAATAATTTTCGATATGAACTGTATAATGCCGAGCGCAACGCCAATCTGTCGCTGGAAATTTATCCAGAACTGCAAATTGGCACGCGTGTCGGGAATTTGATTTCCGTTTCAACGCCGACGTCGTATTTGCAGCTGCATTTTTGCACTGGCTACGTGGTCAGCGATTTGCTTGGAGAAGTCACTTTTGTTGGTGAATCCGGTGGAAAATTATCCGGCCTCATTGTTGAAAAAGAAGCCGGTTGCAGCATCTATACTAATGTGGATCGCGATATTCTGTCCGGCGATTTTACCACGCTTGGCCCCGAGGTCATGCTTTCCGGGATCGCCTTGTCGTTGGCTGAAGATGTCTTACCCCAAAATTAGTACCGCGTTGTACCTTGCCGATCATCTAAAAGCTTTTATTGACTTTTTGCACATTGAGCGCCAGGTCGCTGCCAATACGGTGGAGGCCTATCAGCGCGACCTCATCCGTTATATCCAATTCCTTGACGATCGAAAAATTTCCGATGTGACTTCAATCACGCATCAGGATATTTATGCTTTTCTCGAAATGTTGCACGATCTGACCTTGAGTTCGTCATCGGTGTCGCGAAACCTATCGGCTGTGCGTGCTTTTCATCATTTTTTGATTGGTGAAGATGTCGTGCAGGTTGATCCAACAGAAAACATTGTTGTGCCCAAGCCGTGGATGAAATTGCCGGAAGTTCTGACTCTGCAAGAAGTCGAGCGAATTCTGGAACAACCGGATACCTCAACAGACACCGGCATGCGCGACCGCGCCATGCTCGAAGTGGCGTATGCGACCGGCGTACGCGTCTCGGAACTTGTAAGCCTGAAAACCAATGATATCTTTTGGCCGGATGAATTTATCCGCGTCTTTGGCAAGGGCAGCAAAGAACGGCTGGTCCCGGTGGGGGAGATGGCGCTGAGTTGGATCAAGGCGTACATCCAGGGGCCGCGAATACATCTGGCTGCGCTTGGTCTGGCCGGTGATGTGATTTTCCTCAATCGGTTCGGCAAAAAAATCAGCCGCCAAAGCGTGTGGATTCATCTTAAAAAATATGCCCTTGATGCCGGGATCGCCAAATTCATCAGCCCGCATACATTGCGCCACTCGTTTGCCACGCATCTCATCGAGGGCGGCGCTGACCTGCGCGCCGTGCAGGAAATGCTCGGCCACGCGGATATCGTCACCACGCAAATTTATACGCACCTGGATCGCGATTATCTTAAACAAGTGCATCACCAGTTCCATCCGCTGGAGAGCGGCAAACTGTGGAAAATAAAAGACGAGTGATTGATGATGATCGGCAATAACATCATTCGTCTAGTCAGCGTGGATTCGACGAATCGTTTTTTGAAGGATACTCGCCGTCAGTATGCGAACGGCACGGTCATTTTTACCAACGAGCAAACCGGCGGACGCGGCCGGCAACAGAAAAAATGGCTCTCATTGCCTGGTAAAAGTTTGACCTTTTCATTTCTGTTATCTCAATCACATGACAAAATGTTCTTTCCATTTTTTCATCTTTTTCCAGCCGTTGCTGTTGTCCAGTGTTTGCAAAAATGTCAAGTTGATGCTCAGATTAAATGGCCAAATGATATTTATGTGGCCGGGAAAAAAATCGGCGGTTTGCTGGTTGAATCGATCTCGCAGGCACATAGGACGGACGTTTTGGTCGGTATCGGTTTGAATGTGTTGCACGAAACCGATGATTTTCCTGCGGAGCTGCGTGAGCATGCCGGTTCGATTAAAAGTGTGGCGCGGAAAATTATCGATATGGAGTATTTGTTTCAACAGCTTCTGCTGGAATTGAATGTCGTTTTTACTCGTTTTAATAAACCTGAAGCGCTGAGCGAATTGAGAACGGTGTGGTCCGCCGCCTGTGCGCATTTGAATCAAAATATCACTATTTTTCAAAAGAGTGGACGAACAACCGGAAGATTTATCGGATTGGATGAAAATGGTTTTGCTGTGATTGAAACAGATGGTAAAAAAATGACAATACAGGATTATGAATTTGTGTCGATGAGGGATGAACATGATACTCGCAATTGATGTTGGCAACACGCAGATAGCTGCCGGACTGTTTCGCGGTAATGAGCTGGTGGCGCACTGGCGCATCTCCAGCAATATTGAGCGGACCGAGGATGAAACGTGGATAATGATGAAATCGATTGCCGAAGCCAACGGCTTTGACATCACCGCGACGACGGATGTGGCTATCACCGCAGTCGTACCGGCCATTCAACGCAGTTTTGAAAAGATGGCGACCAAGTATTTGCGCTGCGATCCGGTCGTCGTTACGTCGGATCTTGATCTCGGCATCGACATCAAGTATGACAATCCCAAAGCGGTCGGCGCGGACCGCTTGTGCAACGCGGTGGGCGGATTTACCAAATACGGCGGACCGCTCATTGTTGTGGATTTTGGTACGGCCACCACATTTGATGTTGTGTCTGTAAAAGGTGAGTATCTGGGCGGCATCATCGCGCCCGGCATCGAGATGTCCACCCTAATTCTGCACCAGCGCGCCGCCAAGCTGCCGCGAGTCTATTTGAGTTTTCCCGACAAGGTCATCGGCACAACCACGGAAACCAGCATCCAATCCGGTTTGATGTACGGCGCCGTGGAGATGGTTGAGGGTTTTACGCGCCGAATCAACAAAGAGCTTGGGCAGAGCGCGAGGACAATCGCGACCGGCGGCCTGGCGCGTGTTGTCGTCGACAAGCTTGAGACAAAATATGAACTGGACTCTTACCTAACGCTGGAAGGTCTAAAAATGATTTACGAGCGGGTCAATGGAAAAAAACGCTAGTCGACCGGTCGCCTCAAATCAACAGGGCGTGCACGAAAACTTGCCCAAAATCCTGCAAAAGCACATGTCGGCGCCGTACCAAAAACCGGTATCCATGCACACTCTTTTAGCGTTCGATGAAATCGCCGAAAGACTGGAACGAGAGGGTGTTACGTCCGTCATTCTCGATTCCGGGTGCGGCACGGGAGAGAGCACGATTTTTCTCGCCCAAAAATATCCGGAGCGCATCATCATCGGACTTGACAAATCCGAGGTTCGGCTGCAAAAAATAAAATCCAAAGCGGTGCCGAGCAACGCGCTGTTTGTTCGCGCTGATCAGTTTGATTTCTGGCGGCTGGTATCGGTCTCCGAGCTCAACGTGATCTATCATACCATGTTTTATCCCAATCCGTGGCCGAAAAAGACGCATGCCAAACGGCGTATTTTTGGTCATCCGGCATTTGTGCTGTTGCCGAAAATTACAAAGAATATAGAGTTGCGCAGCAACTGGCTCATTTATCTGCAAGAGTTTGCGGCTGCCTGGGAACTTTTAACCGGAGACGCGTGTGAAATCAACCAGATTGAGGTGAGCACGCCCATCACGTTGTTTGAGAAAAAGTTTCACGACAGCGGGCATCCGTTGTATCGTCTGAGAACCATAGGAAAAAGGACATGACTTTAATAGAATTGGGATGGAATGAATTTTTTCAAGCGCAACGCAACCAGTTTGATGATAACGAACTCGTTGCGGCGCGCGTCTCCCTGCAACAGAAAAAGCAGTATCGGGTGCTGACTGAAGCGGGCGAGTACGATGCTCTTATTCTCGGCAAACTTCGCCATAAAGCAGAATCAATGGCGGACTTTCCGGTCATTGGCGATTGGGTGCTGGTGAAAGTTAATCCTGATGACAAGGCCATTATTCACTACATTTTGCCACGGCGTACAAAAATTTCGCGCGATACGACAACACGAAAAGGCCGACAGCAGATCGCCGATGAGCAGGTTCTCGTCGCCAATGTCGATATCATTTTTCTCGTCACTGCGTTGAACGAAGAATTAAATCTCCGCCGAATCGAGCGTTACCTCACAGTGATTTGGGATAGCGGCGCTCAGCCAGTGCTCATCCTTAACAAAGCGGATTTATGCGATAACGTTGATGAGGTTGTCGAGCTAATTCAAGAGATTGCCATGGGTGTTGATGTGCACGTTATGAACGCGCTGGATAATGACGGTGTCGCGGCATTACATGCTCATTTGAGTGAAGGGAAAACGGCGGCTCTGCTGGGTTCCTCCGGCGTCGGCAAATCAACCATTATTAACCGGATTCTCGGTCATGAAAAATTTAAAGTCGCGGATATTGGCGATTTTAAAGATAAAGGCCGACATACGACGACACATCGCGAGTTGGTCTTGCTCGATAGCGGCGGCATTCTCATCGATAATCCTGGCATTCGTTCCATCCAGATTTGGGATGGGGAAGAGGGATTGACAAAATCTTTTGAGGACATTGAAGAGTTGTCGCAGTATTGTCGTTTTAATGATTGTAAACATCTGAATGAACCGGATTGCGCTGTGCTTGCGGCCGTTGACACCGGTGAACTTGACGCGGATCGCTATGACAGTTACCTCAAGCTGCAGGGAGAGCTCAATTATCGTGCGCGCAAGGAAAACTGGGTCACACGCCAAAATACGAAAAAACGTTGGAAAACGATTGCCAAAACCAGACGTCAGATCAACAAGGAGAGGGGAGACGATTGAAAATGAGAAACGTGCTATTGTCAAATTGGAAAGTGATGATTACGTCGAGCCTTTTAGTTTTGATGCTACACGCAATGGCTCTTTCGAAGGTCGTTCAGTACAGCGGCATGTGTGATGCTTCGGCATCGCTGGAGATTGATGACAACACCTTTATCATCGCCAATGATGAAGATAACGTGTTGCGCATCTTTCGTTACGATCAAGAGGAACCGATTGTCACCTGGAATTTGTCCGCTTTTTTCAAAATTGAATTCGATGATAAAAGTCCCGAATCGGATATTGAGGGCGCGGCAAAAATTGGTGATCATTATTTTTTTATCAGTTCACATGGTCGGGATCGAAAAGGGAGGTTGCGTCGCAATCGGCATCAGTTTTTTGCCTTAAAGATTGATCCTCAAACGTACGCAATCAAACCCGTTGGATCGTCATATCGAAAGCTGTTGGATGACATGATGTTTGTTCCGGCTTTGCACAGCTTGAATCTCCGCGATGCATTTCAGCCGGACAATAAAAAAGATGAAAGCCTGGCACCAAAAGAACGCGGGCTCAACATTGAGGGTTTGGCCGCCACACCAGAGGGCACTTTATTGATTGGCTTTCGTAATCCTATTCCACACGGCAAGGCAATTATTGTCGAGTTGTTGAATCCTGTTGATGTTATCAATGGTCAACTCCCCAGATTTGATAAATCCTATCTGTTGGATATGGCCGGCCGCGGCATTCGTAGTATGGAATATGATCCAACGTCGGATCAATATATGATTGTTGGTGGTTCTCGCAATGGCGATTTGAGCTCGCAACTTTATCTATGGGATAGAAAATCGGAGTCACTGATGCTTCGGGATATTGATTTTGCACAGATGAAAAATCTTAATCCTGAAGCCATGCATTTTATGCAGGCAAAGACCGTCCATATCAGCAGTGATGACGGCACCGTCTCAGCCGTCGACGACATGGGCAAAACATGCGAGTGCAAAGAGCTTGAAGATCCATTGAGAAAAAGTTTTCGTGCTTTGGTGATCTCGCGCGACGATATTTTTTGAAAGTGTTTTGAAAAAGTATTATTATTGCCGACAATTTCAAAAAATATCTTGCATTAAAATAGTGGAATTGCTATATTTGTTGACCTTCGAAATCGGGAGTGGTTCAGAATATGGACATCCCGAAAACAAGTTGAACCAGCGTTAGGATTTGACGTTCGAGTAAAATATCAGCGGGAGTAGTTCAGTGGTAGAACACAACCTTGCCAAGGTTGGGGTCGCGAGTTCGAATCTCGTCTCCCGCTCATAATTGGCGGCGTAGCCAAGTGGCCAAGGCGGAGGTCTGCAAAACCTCTATTCATCGGTTCGACTCCGATCGCCGCCTCACAAGCCGATTACTTGGCCGGGGTGGCGAAATTGGTAGACGCAAGGGACTTAAAATCCCTCGGACCATTTGGTCCGTGCCGGTTCGATTCCGGCCCTCGGCACAAGGGTCTTGAAAGTTCGTTGTCATAGCCGGCGTAACCCAACTGTTGCGCTTTTTTTATGATCATTTCAATTGACCGAAAATGGGCGGTTAGCTCAGTTGGTTAGAGTACATGCTTGACATGCATGGGGTCACTGGTTCAAATCCAGTACCGCCCACATCCCTTGAAATCCAAAGCCGCCTCTCGAAGGCGGTTTTTGGTTTATGGTAAATATTACATGAAAGGCTCTGTCTTGTCAGAAATTCAAATTACATTTCCTGATGGCAATGTCAAAAATTATGCGCAAGGTGTCGTCGGCTTTGACATTCTCAACGAACTTGGCGGTCGCATTAAAAAGGAAGCGGTTGCTTTCAGGATTGATGATACGATTGTCGATCTGCGTCGTCCTGTTCCGCACAGCGGCAAAATTGAATTTCTGACCTTTGACTCTCCGGACGGCAAATATGTCTTCTGGCACAGCTCGGCGCATGTCATGGCGCATGCCGTAAAAGAAGTTTTTCCAAATGCCAAGTTCGCATTTGGCCCGCCAGTTGACGAAGGATTTTATTACGATATCGATCCCGGCGACAGCATTAGCCTGGACGATCTCGAAAAAATTGAAAAAAAGATGCAAGAGATTGTCGACGCCAATTACCCGATTGTGCGCGAAGAACTTGGCCTGGACGATGCCATTGAACTTTTCAAAACACGAAAAGAAGATTTCAAGGTCGAGCAGATTGAACGCCTTGGCGAGCCGCCAAGTATTTATAAACAAGGCGATTTTGTTGATCTCTGCCGTGGACCGCATTTGCCATCCACCGGATATGTGAAATATTTCAAGTTGTTAAGTCTTGCCGGCGCGTATTGGCTGGGTGATGAAAAAAATCCAATGCTGCAACGCTTGTATGGTATTGCGTTTCCGAAAAAAAACATGCTCGACGAGTATGTGACTCGCATGGAAGAGGCGAAAAAGCGCGACCATCGTAAACTCGGAAAAGAGCTGGATCTGTTCAGCATACAAGATGAGACTGGCCCGGGTTTGGTGTTGTGGCATCCCAAAGGCGCGTTCATCCGCCATAAAATTGAAGAGTTTTGGAAACAGCGCCATCTCGAAGCGGATTACGAGTTTGTCAACTCGCCGCACATCGCGCGCAAGAATTTGTGGAACACCAGCGGGCACCTCGACTTTTTCAGCGAGAATATGTACAGTCCTATGGAGGTGGACGAGCAGGAATATCTCGTCAAGCCGATGAACTGTCCGTTTCACCTGCTGATTTACAAAAGCAACACCCGCAGCTACCGCGATTTGCCCTATCGCTGGGCTGAGCTCGGCACGGTATACCGCTACGAGCGTTCCGGCGTGCTGCACGGTTTGATGCGCGTGCGCGGTTTCACTCAGGACGATGCGCATATTTTCTGTCGTCCGGATCAGCTTGATGATGAAGTTGTCAAATTGATTGAATTCTCAACCGGCATGCTAAAAGCATTCGGATTTGACGAAATAGATGTTTATCTTTCGACTCGCCCGGAAAAGTATGTCGGCTCTATTGATAACTGGGAGCGCGCGACAGAGGCGTTGAAAAGCGGACTGGAAAAAACCGGCGTCGCTTATGAGGTCGATCCCGGTGAGGGCGTTTTTTACGGCCCTAAAATTGATATCAAAATTCGTGATTCCATCGGTCGTTCGTGGCAGTGTTCAACAATCCAGGTTGATTTCAACGAACCGGAACGATTCGATATATCATATATTGGCACGGACGGCGAGAAACATCGCCCGATCATGGTGCACAGAGCGTTGCTTGGGTCGCTCGAACGTTTCTTTGGCGTTCTCATTGAGCACTATGCCGGTGCATTTCCGTTGTGGTTGGCGCCCGTGCAAGTCAGCGTCATCCCGATAACCGACAACCAGCACGAACATGCGAAAAAAATCCACGAACAGCTTGTGGCGGCTGGAATTCGATCTCACTTGGATGATCGAAGTGAAAAAGTTGGTTATAAAATTCGGGAAGCTGAAACACAAAAAATCCCGTACATGGTAGTGATTGGACAAAAAGAGATCGAGTCGGAAACGATCTCGGTCCGCAAGCGTCACGAAGGTGACCAGGGATCATCGTCATTGGCAGAATTTATTGCGATGATCCACGATAAGGTTGAGTCTAAAACCTGATCATAATTGTTTTTTTCATTTTTTCTTGGAGGTTAACAATTAAGAAACAATCAGTTCGTATCAACGAAGAAATTACTCACTCATCCGTTCGCCTAATTAGCGACGATGGTGAACAGCTCGGTATTGTGAGCATCTCGGAAGCGCTGAAAAAGGCAGAAGAGGCTGGATTAGATCTCGTTGAGCTTGCGCCGAGCGCAAATCCGCCGGTATGCAAGGTCATGGACTTTGGCAAGTATAAATATGAACTTGCCAAGAAAGAGAAGGAAAACCGCAAAAAGCAGCATGTTATTGTCACCAAGGAAGTTCGTTTTCGACCAAAGACAGACGATCACGACTTTGATTTCAAAGTGAGGCATGCGCGCAAATTTCTTGAAGCCGGGAACCGCGTGAAAGCAACGGTGATGTTCCGCGGTCGAGAAAATGCGCACCGAGAATACGGACAGTTGGTTTTAGACAAATTTAAAGAAGCGCTGGAAGATATCGCCAAGATCGAAAAAGATACAAAACTTGAAGGCGGTCAACTGGTGTTATTCATGACAAAGAAATAATAGCGAGTGAGGATTAGAAACAATGCCCAAGATGAAATCGAACCGCGCATCGTCGAAACGGTTCCGTTTGACCGGCAGCGGTAAAATTCGCCGGAATAAAGCGTATGCCAGCCACATTTTGACAAAAAAATCGCAAAAACGTAAAAGAAACTTGCGCAAATCCGGTCTGGTCGCGGCCTCCGATGAGAAACGCGTCCGTCATATGATTTCGAAATAAGTGCAGTTTTTGAATTGAAATAGAGTTTTGGAGGTATAAAATGCCCAGATCAAGTTCCTCGGTGCCGACACGGCAACGTCGGAATAAAATTTTAAAAGCTGCCAAAGGATATTATGGCGGCAAACACCGTCTGTTTAAATCGGCAAATGAACAGGTGGAAAAAGGCCTGCAATATGCGTACAGAGACCGCCGCGTGCGTCGCCGCGAATTCCGCCGTCTGTGGATCGCGCGCATTAACGCCGCTGCTCGCATGTTTGACATGTCTTATTCCCGCCTGATGGACGGCATGAATAAAAAAGGCCTGGAAATCGACCGCAAGGCGTTGGCAGATTTGGCCGTCAATGACATTCAGGCGTTTGAAGAAATCGTCAAAATTGTTCGCGACTGACCGTTTCTCGATTTTTATTTATTTGATTCTTCAGGAGACTTGTTTTTCCAATGGAAAACAGGTCTCCTTTTTTTGTGCCTGAAAAATCCGAGGTCGCTCATCTTCAAACTCCACTCGTAGATCATTTGATTTCTGGTTGGAGATTACAGAACCCAGATTTAAGATTTTTATTGCTCTCCTTGCTTCTTTCCCGAAAAACCTTAAATTATCCTGTCCTCAAATAAAATCAAACAAGCCTCAAAAAGGAGTGTCCCCATGTCTCACTCTCGCCGTCAGTTTGTGAAAACCGTGTTGGCTGGCGCCGCCGCCGTAACCGTGGCCGGATCATTAAGTCGATGTGCCGGAACAAAACAACGCCCGAATATTCTGTGGCTCACCAGCGAAGATAACAGTCCGTTTTTGGGCTGTTACGGCGATGAATTCGCCACCACGCCCAATTTTGACAAGCTGGCGCAGGAAGGCATTCTGTACGAAAATGCCTACGCCACAGCGCCGGTATGCGCTCCCGCGAGGTGCACGATCATCACCGGCGTCTATCCGCCATCCATGGGCACACAGCACATGCGCAGCCGTTATCCGATTCCGGATTTCATCCGGCCCTATCCCGAGTATTTGCGCGAGGCCGGTTACTATTGCACGAATAATTCGAAAACTGACTATAATTTCCTCGGTGACGATCAATCGTACTGGGATGATTGCAGCCGCGACGCCCACTATAAGAATCGTGCGGAAGGTCAGCCGTTTTTTGCTATATTTAATCACACGGTCAGCCATGAAAGTTCGGTGCACACCAGTATTCCAACAGATGAATTGCGGCATAATCCCAAATACGTTCCCATGCCGCCATATCATCCGGATACCGCCGATGTGCGGCATGACTGGGCGCAGTATTATGACAAAGTTGAAGATCTTGACACGCAGATTGGCGAGAAACTGCAGGAACTTGCAGACGCCGGTTTAGCCGAGGATACGATTATTATTTATTATGCCGATCATGGCGGCGTGCTGGCGCGCAGTAAACGGTTTTTATATGATACCGGCTTGCGCGTGCCGATGATCATTCGAATTCCGCAAAAATTTAAACATCTGATGCCGGTCAAGCCTGGTGAACGTACGGATCAAATCGTCACCTTTATTGACCATCCGGCAACGGCGTTGAGTTTGGCTGGCATAAAAATCCCTGACTACATGCAGGGCGTGGCCTACCTCGGCAAACAAAAGGGCAAACCGCGACAATACGCGCAGTCGTTCCGCGGCCGCATGGACGAGCGTTATGATTTTAGCCGAACGATTCGCGACAAGCAGTTTCGTTATGTGCGGCATTTTAATCCGCATCGGCCCTGGGGGCAATATATCGAATATCTCTGGCGCGCGCCCTTGACGCGCTCCTGGGAAGAGGAGTTCAAAGCCGGGCGTCTGAACGAAGTGCAGTCAAAATTCTGGCTGCCGAAACCGGCGGAGGAACTGTTTGACAGCGTTAACGATCCGTGGGAGATCAAAAATCTGGCGGATGATCTGCCACACCAGGAACGCCTCGAACGCATGCGCGCCGATTTGCGCGACTGGATGCTGGAGATTCGCGATTCCGGATTTTTGCCGGAAGGCACGCTGGCGGACATTTCGAAAGAAGGAACGGTTTACGACTATGTGCATTCGGATGCCTACGAGCTGGAACGCATCATTCCGGTTGCCGAGATGGCGACGGATTATAATCCTGACCATCTCCCGGAATTGCAAAAAGCCATGAACGATGAAAATCCGACCATCCGGTTCTGGGGCGCTATGGGATGTCTAGTGCTCGGGAAAAAGGCCGAGCCCGCTGCGGACGATCTGCTCGTTCTGCTCGATGATTCCAACGGCGATGTCGTGGCTGTTGCCGCGGAGGCAGTCGTTAAACTTGGTTTTCAAAAAGTGGGCGTCAAGGCGCTTGTCGAGTTGCTGGCGCATGAAAATAGCAAGGTGATTCTCCGCGCTACAAATGCTCTGGATCAGATCGGGGATGTTGCCCGTCCGGCCTTGATGTCGCTCAATAACCCGGCGCTCTTGGAGCATGAGGATAATTATGTGACGCGAGCTGTTAGTAATTTGCTGCAAAAACTCGGATAAACAATTCGCAACAGATCATAATGTTTGACTGTGATCCGGGAGTCCGCCTGTGCATCGGACTCCTGGCACATAACTTGCGAAATTGCCGGCAAAACGACTATGCGCCTAGCAAAGGCGCAAAAATTTCCTTTTTTTCAACATTATTCGTACCAGTGATCGAGTGCGCCCATGAAAAAAATCCTCATACTTTTTTTCACTCCGATTGTCCTCTTGGCGCAAGCTGAGAACAGTCTTCCTTTCGATAAATACAATTGTTCTCTTTTCCTCACGTTGGTCGCCTATAACGATATGGAGGTTATCGATTCTCACTCGTTCGCCATCCAACGTGATCAAGACGAATGGAAGACCGACTTTAATGGCGGCCGCTGGCGTATTGTCGTTTCTCTGGAGCGCGAGCAAAATGGTCTTTTTAACATAACGTGTGACGTGACTCTTGAAAATGGGCTTTGCGAACAAACGGCCGTCCAGCTTGAGGCGATTATTGATAACTGGAATGTCGGCAATTACGTTCTGCTACCCGGCGCGGTGTATGACGGCAACCGCTTCACCAGTCTGCCGATGGCCTATCCGCCGCTTATGGATAATCCGACCTATTTTCATCCGAAATTGCCGATCACTATCTCGAATGTGCCGCGGCTCAACACCTGGATTGGCGAATCAAAAATTGAACAAACGACCGGTGATCCGGCAACTCCGGCTATGGGATTTTTCAGCGCCTCGGAAAAACAGATGATGTGGCTGTTGACCGGGCAGCGAACCCGTTTCGGCAATTCTGGATTAACGGTTGAGGAAAGCGATTCACGAGCACAATGCACCTTCAGCATTACAGCCCCGGCGATGCGGAAACAACGTCAAACCATGGTCAATCAAGTACTGAGTGATGATCGCGCTCCCGATTGGCAGGCGGGTGATAGCTTACAACTCAAGGCTCGACTCTATGTCGATCGAGCGAAAACCGTGCAGGATTTGTTTGATCGATTTGTTGAGATTCGCCAGGACTTGACCGGACCGGCTAAATTGACACACCAGCTTCCCTTTCATGCGGCATTTGATATTCAGCAAAAAAAATATAACGAGCAAAACTGGGACGAGTCGCGCGGTTATTATTCCGTCGGCATGCGCGAAAACATGGCGCAGGACTGGCAGCTCGGCTGGGTCGGCGGACTCATGGCAACGCTGCCGCTGCTGGCAAACGGTGATTCGTTGTCGGTTGAGCGCGCGATCCAGAATATTGAAACGATTATCTCAAAAACACAAGCGCCATCCGGATTTTATTACGGCATTGGCAACGGCACGAACTGGCATGGCGATGGATTTACCACGCCGCATCCACACAACATGCACATGGTGCGAAAAAGCGCCGATGCGCTGTATTATCTCTCCAAACAATTTTTGTTGATGGAAAAACTCAATCCCGAGTGGCACTGCCCCGACCAGTGGCGGCAGGCGCTCATGGATCTGGCGGATGCGTTTGTCAAACTCTGGGACGAGTACGGACAGTTTGGCCAGTTTGTTGATGTGGAAACGGGCAAGATGCTTGTTTACGGATCAACCGCCGGCGCTTTGGCGCCCGGCGGCCTGGCGCTCGCCGCGCATTATTTGCGGGAGGATAGCTATCTCAGAGTGGCTGAAAAATCAGCCCAATTCTATTATAACCGGGATGTGAAAAATGGCCTCACCACCGGCGGTCCCGGTGAAATATTGCAGTGCCCGGATAGTGAGTCGGCCTTTGCTTTGCTGGAATCCTTTGTGACGCTCTACGTCATCACCGGGAAATCAAAATACAAAGATATGGCCGTGGCCATGGCAAAGCAGTGCGCCACCTGGGTGGTGTCGTACGATTATTTATTTCCGCAAGAATCGCTTTTTGGCCGCCTGGATATGAAAAGCGCCGGTTCAGTCATTGCCAATGTACAAAACAAACATAGCGCGCCGGGCATCTGCACCTTGTCCGGAAATTCATTGCTGCATCTCTACCGCGCTACGGCGGACCCGTTTTATCTCAATGTGTTGAGGGATATCTCGCACAACATCACGCAATATTTATCCAGAGAAGACCGCCCCGTCGGCGATATGCCTCCCGGCTGGATGAACGAGCGCGTCAATTTGAGCGATTGGGAAGGCGCGGATAAAGTCGGGGACATCTTTCACGGCTCCACCTGGGCCGAAGTGGCCTGCCTGTTAACGGCCACGGAAATTCCCAGCGTTTATCTTCAGCTTCGCGATTGGAATATTTGGACGTTCGATCATCTCGATGTTGAGGTTGTGAAAAAGAATCGTTTTGGCGTCACTTTAAAAGTCACAAATCCGACGGCTTTTGCGTCGACCTACAGTTTTTTAATTGAAGACGCGCGACAAACAAAAGAAAAATTGAATCCGGTCTATTTTACCGATTTCAAAAAAGTCAGGCTTGAAGCGGGTCAGTCAAAAAATATTCGCATCACCTATAAACGCTTCATCATTGAAAATGATGTGCAACGTCTGCCACTGCCGGAGTATCGAGAAATTCGAATACCGAGAAAAACATCTGCCTACGTTATGCCTGCTTTATATTGGATAGCTGGTGATGAACCTCCTTACTCGGTTTATTCACTTGAGATGGGATCAAGAATATCGTCACTCTATAAGCCATCAAATGCGCCAGTTCGATTCGGTGCAACATTTTCGGCAGGTGCAAATTTTCTCGTCTCCACCGGTCCGGAGTTTCCCGTTTTTTTTCCATTTACATTTGCCTCAATTGGCCCAGAGTTTCGATTCCTCAAAAATATTTACGTTTATCCAAACGCTGGAAATATACTTTTTCCATTCAGTTTATTTGCAGATATGTGGTTGTTTTATTCCAGTGTCGAAGTTGGTGTTCGTTTGCCCTTATCAGAAAAAAGAAATCTGTTCATCAACTACTCTTCAAAAGCATTGTTTCAACACTATGACGGCGAATGGAATGAAACACCACCGCTCATCAAAAATGTGTCCATTGGATTTCAATTTTAACAATAAAAAATTCGGGAGAGAGAATGAACAGACGACAATTTTTTCAATCGGCAGCCGCGGTGTCCGTCAGCAGCGCCGCATTACAGGCGTGTGCGCCCTCAGCCGGCACCACAGAAGGTCATCAACGATTGACGATTAGCCGACTGCAACAGTGGGAGGCGCTGAAATACGGCATGTTCATCCATTTTGGCATGAGCACATTTGTGGTGCAGGAGTTACCGGACGGCAAGGCGCCATCGACAACCTACGCGCCGGATCAACTGGACGTTGATCAATGGATTTCGGTGGCGCGAGACGCCGGCATGACGTATGCGGTGTTGACGACTAAACACGTGGCCGGTCATTGTCTGTGGCCGACAAAGTTTAATACTTATAATGTCAGTACCAGCTCAAACACAACAGACGTCGTGGAAAAATTTGTGCGCGCTTGCCAAGAGCGCGGCGTTAAACCGGGATTTTATTACTGCTCCTGGGACAATCATAACCGCTTCGGCAGCGAAACGCCGTCCGACGGCGGCAATTGGAACGGACAGAATTCCTTCCCGGAGTCCCAGGAGGGCAAGATGCCGCCGCACACAACTTCGTTGTATCAGAATTTTCAAACCGCTCAAATTGAAGAATTGCTGAAAAACTATGGTCCCATTTTGGAAATGTGGATCGACATTCCCGGCGTCTTGGGGCGCGGTTATCGGGAGTACCTTTATAATCATGTTGCCAAGCAGCAAAGCGATATCGTCATCATGATGAACAGCGGTATTGGCGACGGCACGAAATACAATGTTGATTACGCCTGGCCATCGGATTTGATCGCCATCGAGCGCGATCGTCCGCCGGTTGACGGACACAAGCCGTGGCGCGAGATTGAGGGTGGTCGATATTATATTCCGGCGGAGCATTGCGATCCGATTGGCAAGGAATGGTTTCACGTGCCCGGCGACCTGCCGCGTTCCGATGCGGAGCTGGCGGAACAGTTCAACCAGTGCCGCGACCGTGGCGTCAACTTTTTGCTGAATGTGCCGCCAAATGTGCACGGCCTTCTCCCGCAGGAGTATGTTGAGGCGCTGATGCGATTGCGGAAGAATGTCGGGATATAATAAATGATGATCCCGCACAAAGTTCCTAAAGTCATTGCGAGCGAATCCCGTCTTAGCGAACAGATTGTTTTTTATAGAGTACTTTGTCGCTGTGCTCCTGCTAAAGACAGAAAAGTTTTCGCGAGCCGGTCAACGCTCTTTGTTGACCGGCGTGGCGATCTCCTAATAAAAGATTGCTCTTTTTAAGGAGATTGCCACACTCGCTCCGCTCGTTCGCAATGACTTGTCCTTTTTATTGGAATCCAAATCCTTTTGGATTGGAAACTCGCGATGACTTTTATGTCCTTAGCAGCAGATTCTCGTTTTTTGAGAATCTGCGTGGCGATCTCCCGAAAAGCAGTTGCCCTTGTGAAGGGGATTGCTTCACTCTCCCGCAAAGCGCGCGGGAGAGTTCGCAATGACTCGTTCTTTTCATTAAAATTCGATTCTTCCCCTGCAACTGCAACCTGCTAACTGCAAAAATTACACTAGTATTACATTCCAGCTCTTGCACCTTATTGTTTATTTTCTACATTTGGGCACCATTTTTTAGACCGGCTTGAGCGGAGCCCGTCTTTGCAATTCATTCTACCCTGAAGGATTTTTCGATGAAATTTGGTTTGACTCAGTACACGCTTGATCATTTTTTTGCTCAAGTGATTGAAAAATTTGCAGACCGGCCGGCCCTGGCGCTCGTCGGTGATGAACCATTTACCTATGGCGACTTTGGGCATCGCGTTGATAAACTCAAATCAATGCTTCGATCGATGGGCATAAAAAAGCGGGATAATATTGCCATTCTCGGTCAGTCTTCACCCAATTGGGCTACGGCTTTTATGGCCGTCACAACGTTGGGCGCAGTGGCGGTGCCGATTCTGGATGAATTCCCATCGGACGATATTGAGCACATTCTGCGTCATGCCAATGTAAAAGCGATGTTCATCTCCAAATCGCATTACGATCGTCTGAACCTCGACGGCTTGCGCTCTATCAACATTATCGTTCAACTCGATGATTTTTCCGTTCTCCTGGATGATGGCAGTGGTCCGGCACGTCTGTGGAAACAATTGCATGAACTGCCCAAAGTCATCAAAGCACTGGACAAAACCAACACGGCGGATGAACGCATTGATGAAGAAGATGTGGCGGAAATTCTCTACACCTCCGGCACGACCGGGCACTCCAAGGGCGTTTTACTCACGCACAAGAATATCGTCAGTAATCTTTTTGAAGGCCCGGATGTGCTCAAGGTGATAAATCAACACAGCGTGATTCTGTCAATTCTGCCGCTGGCGCATGCTTTTGGTTCAACATCGGCTTTTTTGTCGATTATTTACTGCGGCGCAACAATTTATTATTTGACCAAACCGCCGGCACCCAAAGTGTTGCTGCACGCCATGCAGACCGTCCGGCCGACGATCCTGGGCGCGGTGCCACTGGTGTTCGAGAAAATTTATCACAAGCAGGTTGTGCCAACCATCGCCAAAAGTCCGGCGTTGCGGTTGATGGCAAAAACAGCGCTGACCAAAAAACTGCTCTACAAGATAATCGGTAAAAAAATTTATCGGCTGCTGGGCGGGCGACTCGACTGCGTCATCATTGGCGGTGCGGCATTTTCGCCGGAGGTCGAGCTTTTTATGCAGCAGGGCAACATCCCCTATTGTTGCGGGTACGGCATGAGCGAATGCGCGCCGCTCATTACGTTTTCATCCATGGACACACAAAAGACAGGCTCGCCCGGCCATGCCATACCGGGGGTATCGCTCAAGATAGTCAACGCTGATGCGACATCCGGCATTGGTGAAATTTATGTCAAGGGCCCGAACGTCATGCTGGGTTATTATAAAAACAAAGAGGCCACGGCGGCGGCGTTCTCGCAGGATGGCTGGCTCATCACCGGCGACCGCGGTTATATCGATGAGGATGGTTATCTGTTCATTACCGGGCGATCCAAAAATGTCATTGTCGGCCCGTCCGGGGAAAATATTTATCCGGAGACCATTGAGGCCAAACTGCTGGAATCGATTTTTGTCGAGGAGACGCTGGTGTACGAGCTGGAGGGCCAACTGGTAGCGCGGATTCATCCGAATTATGCGTATATTCAGGAAATTGTTGAGAAGAAGAAGGAGGAGAGCGCCATTGCCACGGACATTGCCAAAATACTCGAACATGTCCGCCGCGAGGTGAACGGCGTGCTGCCCGGATTTTCGAAAATTGCGCGCGTGATTGAGCAGTCGTCGCCATTCATCAAAACACCGACGAATAAGATAAAACGCGCCGAGTATGTGCCGGGTTATCTGGGAAAATAGAAAATCTGAAATCGCTTGAACTAAAACTGCCGATTCAAGATCAGCGATCTCAGATTTTTATGGATTCACATCTAAAATTCGGTCTTATCGACTCCAGCCCCACTGCAGATCAACCAGC
>CAYSNA010000011.1:0-29102 GCA_964432185.1 uncultured Cytophagia bacterium | reverse complement strand
GGATTTTTGATATGCCCGTGCACGCCGCAGGTGCTGCAATGCACAAACCGCGATACGCCGGCATCCAGCGATGCCTTGAGCAGATGCTCCGTGCCGGTGACGTTGACATCAACATAAACGCTGTCCGGCACGTTGGCGCTGCGGTAAAATGCGGCAATGTGAAAAACCTTGTCCACGCCTTTCACCGCCGCCGCTACTTCGTGCGGATTGGTCAAATCGCCATACGCGTATTCGACGTTCATATCCTTCAAGACAGAGGTGTTGCTGTTTTGGCGCACAAAGACGCGAACATCATAACCGTGCTGCAACAAATTTTTGACCATGTAACTCCCGGTAAAACCGGAAGCGCCGGTGAC
This sequence comes from uncultured Cytophagia bacterium, assembly GCA_964432185.1. Taxonomy (GTDB): domain Bacteria; phylum Zhuqueibacterota; class Zhuqueibacteria; order Residuimicrobiales; family Krinioviventaceae; genus Kriniovivens. The sequence continues at coordinate 28,746 of CAYSNA010000011.1, read as the reverse complement.
CAGTGCTTTCATGCGTGGGCTGCTCCATGGTTACTTTTTGGCGACGACGCAGATCGCATGTCCAAATTTATTGCGAATAAAATTCGGCAGCAGATTGTACACCGGCACAAAAATGTTGTTGAACAAACCGGCGAGCAATCCTTTGCGCGGCGACTTGGTTGCCTTTGTATAATCGAGGAAAATATCAACATCTTTGAACGCGGCAAACAGCTCGCGCAAATTCTTTTTATCGTACAAGCGCGTGATCGGCGCATCTTCGTGCGCAAACTCAAAATTAACTTTGCCGATTTGCGTCAGGATAATTTTCCAGGAGTATTTGTAGTACAACGTGATGACCGCTTCACCGCCGGGTTTCAACACGCGGTACACTTCGGAAACAGCATTCTGTGTACTTTCGGTTTGATGCAACACACCAAGCGACGCGACAATGTCAAACGTGTTATCATCAAACGGCAATTCTTCAGCGCTGCCGTGTTTGAAATCGGCTTCCAGCTTGTTGTGTTCGAAATTTTTCTGCGCCAGTTCCAGCGCGGCGGCGGACAGATCAAGACCCGTCGGTTTCATACCGCAGCGCGCCCAGTGCGCCAATTCCCAACCGGCGCCGCAGCCAACTTCGAGCATTGTGCCGCCGGGATATTTTGCCGCTTCCTTTTCGATCAGGCGGTAACGGTGTTCGTAATTCTTTTTAATGAACGCACTGACCTCGTCAAAAAACTCGCCGGAGCCAATTTTCCGAGGGTCTCCCGTCCAAAATTGCGTCGTATTGACGTTGTCCGTCCAATACTTTTGCACCTCATCGATCGTTTTGGTATCGCTCCCCTTCCACAAGTACGTTCCAATGGTATCAGCCATTTTTTCACCCGTTTTATTTTGATTATTATTTGAATTCATATATGATGATCTCGAAAATAGTCTTCAAGTCATTGCGAGCGGAGCGAAGCAATCTCCTGCCTGATCTAACTTGTTGTTTTCAAGAGATTGCTTCGTCGCTTCGCTCCTCGCAATGACTGGTTTATCGACTTTTTACGAACGCATCATATATTTGAATATAACTATTTATTTCGTCTTTTTTCTGCTTTTCGGACCAGTTCAACTCTGCGGCCATCAGATCAGCCACCGCATTAATTTGAGCAGCCGATGCTCGTTCAGCCGTACCTAGTTCGGTCCGGCGCATCATCATGTCCGTCAGCGTTTGCGCCATTTCGTAGCGAACGCCAAAAATGATTTCGGCTTTCAGCACATTCGAGTCATCGCTGATGGGCTGCAAATAGGTGGAATCCTCTTTACCCAATTCGATGATGTCGCCATAACGCGATCCATAATTGGCGAGCAGATACTGTTTGCTGTCAGGAGAAAACTCGCCATTCAAATTATTCATCGCATCAGTGAGGAATTTATCAAACGAGCTCATATCACCGCCCCAGATGGGCGTCTCGCGACTGAGCGATTTTTTCGAGCCGAATCCAAGTTTGTCAACAGCCTTGTTTACAGCCACCTCGGACACGCCGCGGGCCGTTGTATATTTAACCGTCAATACGGACAGCAAGCCGTCCAGATTATCTTCTTTTTTATGATCAATAATTTTGAAATGTTTCTCAATGGTGACATCGCCGGTTTCTTCATCAACGGCGGCCATGGGCAGCAGGCCGGCGTAGACGTATGAAATTTCATCACGCGTGATGTTTTCATCCGGCAGGGCGCTATTGACTTCGGCGAGAAAATCATCAATCTCTTTTTCTGAGACGCGATAGTTTTCCGCATCGCCATAATACGGCTGGTGCGCGGTCCCGGCGATGGTTCGTCCGCGCCACGGCACAAAAAACAACATACGCGAGCCTTTGTTGATCAGCGCGTCTTTGTCTTTAAACTCCGATTTGGTCGGCGCGGCAAACGCGACATCTTGAGCGAGCTGTCGATTTAAAACCAAATTGATGGCTGTGGAAAATTGGATTTTTTTCTCGTCGCCACGGAACTCCAGCATATCATTGATCCACGGACCCAGCGTGCTGATGGTTAATTTGGCGTTAATCTGCGCCGTTTTTTTGCTGATTTGATCCGTAGCCTCAACGCCGACAACGCGACCATTCTTGACGATCAATTGATTCGCCTTGACATAGTTCGCAGCGACCGCGCCTTTTTCAACAGCAGAATGCACGAATGACAGCAGCAGCCGTTCGGAATTGCGCATGTGCGCATCATACCAGAGCGCGCCGCCGTTTACGTCGTTGCGATGAACGCGCGGAATGGTGTCGAGCAATTTCTTTTTCGACCAAATTTTGCCGTTCGGTAGTTTATGATCACGATCCAAACCACGGTTACGGTCAGCGCTGAACATATCATTCATCATCAGGCCAACTCGCATCACCTCGGGACCTTTTACCGCGTGGCCAAACGTTGGCATCACGCATGGCAGCGGAAACACCAGATGCGGCGCAATTTTCAGCAAAATTCGCCGCTCAACGATCGATTCCCGCATGCGCACAAAATCGGCATGCTGCAGATAACGCAATCCACCATGAATAATTTTGAGGCTGTTGGCCGAGGTGCCGGAGGCGAAATCACCTTTTTCAATAAGCGCGACTTTGAGTCCGCGCAATGTCGCATCCCACGCCAGCGTGGCGCCGTAAATGCCGCCGCCAACCACCAGCAGGTCAAATTCGCTATTGGTTAATTTTTCAATGTCTCGTATCATTTTCGTGTTCGCCGTCTATCAAATTTAGGGCCAAAAGGAAACCAATTTCAAATTACGAATGACAAATGTCAAATGATATACCACATCTGCACTCGTGCAACGTCTGCCAAACTTTACATTCACTCGCAAAAAATGCAGAAACGGAAAGCAGCACATGGTTGAAGAAGGTATTGTTTATTTGTAATTTGAACTTTGTCATTTGAAATTATATCATCACATATAAAGCTGAATAATATGATAAAAAATCATGGGGCTTTTGTTTCTACTTTTTCATATAAAGATCATACCACATGTGAAAAACCATCAGCGCCCAAATGCGGTGACTGTGATTTTCACGGCCTTTGAGGTGTTCGTCAACGAGTCGGTTGACATACTGTGGATCAAAAAATCCTTTATCCTTGATATTCTGTTCGGACAGCGCCGACATCATCATCGGCTTGAGTTCATTCTTCAGCCAATTTTTAATCGGGATGCTGAATCCCTCTTTGCCGCGTTCGAGAATGTCCATGGGCAATACATGCTGCAAACTGGTTTTAAGGATGTGCTTCGTCCGCTTGCCGTTTAACCGCAGCTCGCTCGGAATGGTCGCCGCAAACTCGACAAATCGATGATCGAGAAAGGGCACCCGCGCCTCAAGCGAATTGGCCATGCTCATGCGATCCACCTTGACGAGAATATCATCGACCAAATAGCTTTTGATATCCACATATTCCATTTGATCGAGCGGATCGGTTGATGTCACCTGGGAAAAATACTCTTGGATAAATCCGTGCGAGTTGTACCCATTGAGAGACCGGGAAAAATCAGATGAATAAAGCAACTCTTTTTCAGCGCGTTGCAGAAAAATCATCCAGCGTACATGCTGCAAAGGATCGGGCAGTCGCGCGCCTTCGATAAAACGCTTTGACTTGTTGATAAAGCCCTTTTTCTTGTCCGTTGGCGGCAACGCGTTAACTATAGGCTCAATGGCCCCTTTCCGCAGAAAGACCGGCAGTTTGGCGTAGCGCCGCGCCACACCTTGCGCGATATAGGTATCATATCCGGCGAGCAGTTCATCGCCGCCATCACCGGACAGAACAACGGTGACATTTTTACGCGCCATTTCCGACACCAGATAGGTTGGAAAGACGGAAAAATCACCAAACGGTTCATCAAGCATCCAGAGGATTTTTTCCGTCAAACTCGCGGCATCCGGCGTGATGATTTCTTCAAAATGTTCGGTTTTAAATTTTTCTGCAATGGCGCGGGCGTAAGGCAGTTCGTTATAGGTCGCTTCATCAAAACCGATGGAAAAACTTTTTACCGGATCTTTTTGATGCCGCGTCATCATCGCGACGATGGAACTGGAATCGAGCCCGCCGCTGAGAAAGGCGCCGAGGGGCACATCGCTCATCAAACGAATGTTGACGGCGTCTTCGAGCAATTCTTCAAGCCGGCGCTCAAGTTCTGTGGTGGAGGCGTTGGAACGCTGATATGTTAATTGCCAATACTGGCGAATTTTCGTTTCGCCATTTTCATAGAGCATCCAGTGGCCGGGCGGCAGCTTGAAAATATTTTTAAAAATGCTGTAGGGACTGGGGATATACTCAAAGGTCAAAAAGGTATCGAGCGCTTTCGGCTCGATCTCGCGCGGCACCGAATCGAGCTGCACAAGGGATTTGAGTTCGGAGCCAAAGACGAACTGATTTTCATCGACATAATAATACATGGGCTTGATACCGACGCGGTCGCGCGCCACAAACAGCCGATCCTTGCGGCCGTCCCAAATGGCAAAACCGAACATGCCGTTGAGTTTGGTCACGCACTCCACGCCCCATTCTTCGTAGGCGTGGAGAATAGCTTCCGTATCCGTATGGGTTGAAAAAATGTGCCCTTTGGGTTCCAGCTCTTTGCGGATGTCTTTGTGGTTGTAAATTTCACCATTAAAGACGATGGCCATGGAACGGTCTTCATTAAAAATAGGCTGATGGCCGGTGGACAGATCAATAATGCTCAAACGCCGCATGCCAAGCCCGACGTTCTCATGCACATACTGGCCTTCATCATCCGGGCCGCGATGTTTGATGACATCGCACATTTTTTTCACATCCGCAAACTGAACCGGATGATCCTTTTTTCGATGGATAACACCGCAGATGCCGCACATTAATTTGTCGTCCTCATCACGTGTTCGACGATCCAGCTCGTCTTTTGCAAATAGTCATCATAGCTGTAATGCTGATCGGCCAGTTGTTGCGCCGCCTGCACCAGTTGTTGCTGCTTTTCCTGATCATCGAGAATGGACAGAATGCCGTCGGCAAAATCCATTGGATTCGGTTCGGCGAGAACGGAAACCGAATCACTTAAAATTTGCGTGTGCGTAATATGTCGCGTGGCGACGATCGGTTTGCCGCTGCGCAAATAGGAATAAATTTTTAGCGGCGAATTTGTGCCTTTTAAGCGCGGCGACACAAGCACGTCGCTGAGTGAAATAAAACTTGGAATGACGTCCGGTTGCACAAAACCTGTAAAGGTAAATTTATGATCCACGCCCAATTTTTTCGCCTGAGCTTTATAAAGATCAACCTGACGCTCACTGCCGCCGACCATTAAAAAATGGACGTTGTGAGGGCGTTTTTTCGTCAACGCGGCGGCGCTCTCAATAAACATATCAATGCCTTGATAGGCCTCAAAGGTGCCGTAATACAGAACGATCTTTTCGCCGTTCAAACTGTACTGCCGTTTGAGTTCCTGTTCTTTGGATGCCGTCGGTGGAAAAACAATGCTATTATCCGCCACGTTTTCAATCAAAATGCTGGTTTGATCCGGAAAATGTTTGTCAACATAATCCTGCAGTTCCGGACAAATGGTGATGACACCGGCGGATTTTTCGATGGTGTTGCGTTCCAGCTTTTCAAAAAGACCAATCAATGCTTTCGATTTGGAAAATTTAAAATTGCCGAGTTGCTGCGGCAAACTGGAGTGCATATCGTACAGATGCGGCAGATTGTATTTTCTCGCCAACGGAATGCCGAAAAATGCCGCTTCCTCGTGCGTGTGTAGATAGTCGTAGGTATTCTTTTTTAAAAGCTCAACCGCTTTTTTATAAAGCGCAATATCCAAAAAGATTTTCGGCGCCGATGGGCCGATTTTGATGTTGTTAATAAACGGCACCTTTTTGGCGCGATGGATAGTCAAACCGTCAATCGGCACATCCTGGCCGATGTGATAGGTAACCAGATCAATCTGATGGCCGAGCAGCGACAGCGCTTTGATGCGATGTAAAACGCTGAACGGGGTGCCGCGCGGTTGGAACCATGGCTGCGGCGCAATCATAAGAATGCGTAGTTTTTCCGAGTCATCCGTTTTGATGTTTTTCATTTCCTTGCCTTTGTATAAAAATCGGGAAAAATCTTATTGGGCGCCGTAACCGGTAATGACGACCCACGCCGTTCGGAACATGAGTTTCAAATCCAGCATAAGCGACCAGTGATCAATATATTCCAGGTCCATGCGCATCCACTCTTCAAAGCCGATATTGTTGCGGCCGCTGACCTGCCAAATGCAGGTAATGCCCGGCTTGAGCGACAAGCGGCGGCGCTGCCAAATTTCGTAGCGTTCAACTTCGCTGCGCAGCGGCGGCCGCGGCCCAACGATGCTCATGTCGCCTTTGAGCACGTTGAAAAACTGAGGAATTTCATCAATGCTCGTCTTGCGGATTATATAGCCAATTGGGGTAATTCGCGGATCACGTTTTATTTTAAAAACCGGTCCGTCCATTTCATTGTGGCTTTCCAGCTTTTCTTTCAGCGCCTCGGCATTGTTCACCATGGAGCGGAATTTGTACAGCAGAAATTTCCGGCCATTCAGGCCAACACGCTCCTGTCTGAAAAAGACCGGCCCTTTGGACGTAAGCTTTATGACCGCAGCGGCCAGCACAATGAGCGGCATAAAAAAGACAATAGCCACGAGCGAAATGACAATGTCCATCAACCGCTTGATAAATAGCTGCCACTCTTTTGCATAGAACGCCTGGAATTCCAATAGCGGAAATCCGTTAAAGTCGGTCTGCCGCGCTTTGGCGATGTGCAGATTGTACAGATCGAGCGAGATCGATGTGGAGACGCCGACTTTTTCGCATTCCAGGATAGCCGGCTCAATACGATCAAGCCACACTCTCGGCACAACAAAAATAACCCGGTCGATCACCAAACGATTGACAATAAAGCCGACATCCTGTATGCGGCCAAGCACGCGGAATCCTTCGATTTCCTTGCCAAAATAACGCGGATCGTCGTCAATCAAACCAACGATGTGCAGTCCCCAATTGGAATGCGCCTTGACCGTACGGATAAATTCGCGCGCACGGTTGCCGGTGCCGACGATCAGCAGGTTTTCCTGGTTGTAACCTTTGGCGTGAATCCGATCGAGAATGAACAACAGGATCGCTTTTTCCAAAATGACCATGGTAAACGCCGTGCCGGAATAAACCAGGAAGAACAAACGGCTGGCCATATCAAATTTGAAAAAGAATACCAAACTGCCGCAGACAAAGCTGGCCCAGACGGATGTGATAAAAATGTTCCAGACCAGATTTTTGAATTCGCGCGTGCGATAATCGTTATAGATTTTATTCAGATTATACAACGCCCACCAGATGAGTGGAAAAGCGACAAACATAATCCAGTAATTGGAAAAAAAGTGAACAAGTCCATGAACATTGGGGCTGGTGGCGTACGCCTTGACGTTCCAGAATGTGATGAAGCGTATAAACTCATCCACAAAATAGGCGATGGGAAATGCCGAGTAAAGAACAACCACATCAATAAACTTGAGGATGTTCTGCATAAATTTTTCTTTATCTGAAAGCATGGCTGCTCTTCACCTTGTCGAAATCGTTAAGCCAGTTTCTTTTGATCGAGGAACCATTCTGCAAAGAGTTTTATACCTTCCTCGATATTGATTTGCGGATCATATTTCAGCTCGGCTTTGGCTTTGCTCACATCCGCAAAAGTAATGGGTACATCACCCGGTTGATCCGGTTTAAAATCAAGAAGCGCTTCAATGTCAAGCGCATCCTGAATGAGACCGATAAGATCCATCAGCTCAATAGTGTTGGACTCGCCCAGGTTATAAATATTATAGCCGTCGCAAAAAGTCATGGCGCCGATAATGCCCTGAACAATGTCGGAATAATAGGTGTAATCGCGGCGGCTTTTGCCCGATCCGAACACCGGAATGGGTTTGCGGTCATAAACAAGTTGGGCAAATTTGTGAATTGCCATATCCGGGCGTTGGCGCGGGCCGTATACGGTAAAAAAACGCAGACAGTTGACGGAGATATCATACAACTTGCTATAGCTGTAGCACATGAGCTCGCCGGCTTTTTTCGTCGCGGCGTAGGGTGAAATCGGCTGGTCCACCGAATCGCTTTCCTCAAACGGCACCTTTTTGTTGGCGCCATAGACCGACGAAGATGACGCAAAGACAAATTTTTTAATCGTATGGATGCGGCACATTTCCAGCAGGTGCATGGTGCCCTGGACGTTAACTTGCTCGTACAGCAGGGGTTCCTGAATGGACGGGCGCACTCCGGCGCGCGCCGCGAGATGAACAATGATATCAAAATGATGGTCGTCAAACAGTTTTTGCAGCCGAGGATAATCCAGTATGTCGGCACGCACAAGTTCGTAATTGGGCGATTGCAGCGCGGTTTGAATATTACGTTCTTTGATCGCCGGATTGTAATAATCATTAAAGCAATCAAGATTTACGATCTTGTGATTGTCGCTCAAAAGTTTTTCAATTAAATGCGAGCCAATAAAACCGGCCCCACCCGTCACCAGAATCTCCATGAAATCCGCATCCTTTTTTAATAGTGATAATAGCTGTATGAATTTTTCATCGGCACTTCTTCGGTGCCGTTCACGATAATACCTGCCAGATTAGCCGGTACCGTATTAAAAATGCCAAGGCGCTCTTTGGCGCTGTTCCTGTTTGTTTTGCCGGCACGAACGACTACGGTGACGGCATCCACCAGCGTACTGATGACGACGGAATCCGTCGCCGCGTCGAGCGGTGGCGCGTCAAAAATGATGAAATCGTATTTCCGTTTCACTTCGGCAATAAAACGGCGCATTTGCATCGAACCCAACAGCTCGGAAGGATTCGGGATCAATGCACCGCAGCTCATCACGCTGAGGTTCGGTACGTGCGTCGACTGTATCAATCCTGAAAGCGTTGCGTTATTGCTGAGATAGTTTGTCAAACCCGGTTCTTTTCGCACACTGAATGTATTGTGTTGAACGCCGCGGCGCAAGTCCGCATCGACCAACAGGGTGTTGGTGCGCTGCTGGGCCATAATGATGGCGAGGTTGCCGGCGGTAAAAGATTTACCCTCTTCCGGGCTGACGCTTGTGATCAACAGCGTTCGGATTTGCTCGGCGCCGTGCGAGAATAAAAGTTGCGTCCGAAGCGCGCGATATGCTTCTCCGACCGGCGTCGGCGAGTAATCGTGCGTCACCAATTGTTTATCGATTTGCAGCGCTTTTTGATCGTCTCGAAAATCCGGGATATCTTTGAAGGTGATAATCGGAATCATACCAAGCACTGGCAAATTCAAATGTTTCTTGACATCCTTCAGCGTGTGAATGGAACGGTCAGCAAGGTCAATTCCAATGGAAACAAAAAGGCCCAGGACCAGGCCGAGCAGACCGCCCATAATGACCTGACTTTTTTTGCTCGGGTTGATCGGTTTTGTCGGTCGCATGGCATCATCGAGAATCTGAATGCCGAGCTCGGTGCTTTCTTCTTCAACCTGATAGGTATTCAGATCAGCATAGCGCACCTTGTAGGTATCTTCCATCAAACTATATTCACGTTCAAGTTCGGCCAGGCGGACTTCGAGCCCAGGCATATCACGCAGTTTGATTTCAATTTCTGTTTTATCACGGCGATATTGTTGTTCCTTTTCCGCCAAAGTACTACGAAAATTCGAAGCAAAATCGATGATGCTTTCTTGAGTTTCAGTAATGCGATTGCTGAGACGAATAACATCCTCGTGTTCACCAGAGGTTTCTTCATATCGGTCGACATACTGTTTTTCCAGATCCTCAAGCGTTTGGCGATAAATAGCCATCTGCGGTTCGCGAGCCAAAATATCCAGGTTGGCCAATTGATGAACGATGACACTGCGAGATTTTGCCTCGTACCCGATTTCGGGATTTTCGAGTTTTGCGATCATACTGCGCAAAACCTGGCGGTGTTCCGGCAAATCACGCAATGCGGTTTCCAATTCGGATAATCGATCTGCCAAACTGTTCTTTTCAACCTTCAAGGTGAGGGGATATTGCTGGTGAAAGCGGCGCAACGCATCCTCGCTGCTCTTCATATTGCGCTCGGCGACTTGAAGCTTGCGACGCAAAATTTCCCGTTTATCTTCCGAATCAATCGATTTCATTTTTTTGATTTGTACCAAGTAGGCGTCGGCAAATCGGTTAAGCTGTTCAGGAATCAAATCCGGATCCTCACCTTTGAGTTCCAAAACCATAAATTTGCCGGAACGGCTGAACGATTTGGCAACTCCAAACGAAAGCAGTTTGAAACCCTTTTCGAACGGGCGGATTCGGAAATGATATTCCCCGCCCATTTGAGCAAACGTTGGCTGTAACCGAAAGGATAAACCGTTGACTTCGCGCGGGCTCTCGATCGCTTCCCATACATTCGCACTGTCGACGACTGCTTTTGAGCCGTTCTCAAATTTTTGAACGAGATAATACGAACCGAAATTATCAATCTCGATTTTATAGCGGGACACCACAGGATTTGTCGTCGTCGTATATTCGGAAAACACCTCGTCGAGCGTATAGACCGAATCGGAATTATAAAAAGCCAAACCCAAAACGCAGGCCATGCGTTCCGTAAAGCTCTCGCTCTTGATTTCGGCTTGCGTTTCGCCGTCAAAAACGGCGCTGTCTTTATCCTCAAGATTTTTGGATTGGATGGTCACCTTGCATTTGTAAATCAGCACCTGATTTTTAGCGCGAAAATAAAACGGGATAGTCATGAGGACGGCGAGGCCCAGAATAATCCACTTGCGCTTAAAAAATCCTTTTAAAAATTTTCCAATATCAAGCCCGCCTTGTTGCGGTTCAGTGGGCTGATCAAATGATTCAAATTCTTCCATGGACATATTAGTCGTTACCCTTATTACTGATGGCATAATACAGCAGAATGATGGACGCGAAAAAATTTACATATCGCATGATAGCATTAAAACTGATGCGATTGATACGCGGTGCGATCAGTTCATCTCCAGACTTTAGTCCGAGCTCATTCAATGAAGCGCCGGTTGTCAGCGATTTGATAAAATCGGCATAGATAATATCCCCATCCCGCATGATGTACATATTCTCAGCCGCAAGGCTGTTCGTCATGCCTCCGGCTTCGGCGACCACATCCCAAAAGGACGTATTGGGGCTGAAGCGATACATTCCGTTTTTGCCGAACTCGCCTTTGAGCACCAGGCGAATCATGGGCGTGACGATGATCGTCAAGTCTTTGGCATATTTGCGAAATTTTTCTCGTATCAGCTCAGTCACCTCATGCACCGTCAATCCTTCCACATAAATTTCACCAAAAACGCCCAGTTGCAGAAATCCGTCACCATCGATGACATATTCAATATCATGAAAATTTGCCAAGATTTTATTGCTTGCCGGCGCCATATAATCATCATAAATAAGCAGCTTTAAGCCATCCGCCTTTTGAAAACGAAACTCCCCGGGTGATTGAGCGGAAAGATTCACAAAAAGCAAAAAGCACAAGAGCGCCTTAAAGATTGTGATTTGTTTAAACACGTATAATTTCCTTTTCTCTAGCGTGATCGAAAATAACGATAACGTTTGGTCCTGGTCTCCATGGACAGGCTTTTGAGGATTTTGTACAGTTTCCAGAGACCAATACGAGTATATCCAAAACGCGGCGAATACAACATGCGTTTAATTGCCCAAACACCAAGGATGGGATTTTCCAGAACAATTCGTTTGATTTTTTCGTTGATGGGTAACTTGGGTTCTTCGACCTCACGACTCGTCATGTTTCGAGTCGATTTCAACCTCGGTGCAGCCATCTCAATTATGGGCTCTGCTTCCAAAGTGGATTCGATTACTGTTGATTCTGTCTGCGGCATCACCATAGTTGGTTTTCGCATGCTGCCGGGAGGTTGACTGACCATGTCATTCAGTTCATGATAGAAATCAAAATCCTCTATCGCCTCTTCGTTTGAATCGTAGCTCGACAGAATTCGATGGAATTCGAGCATCTCAAAAACTTCATACACCTCGGTGGACATTTGCGTAATCTTGAGGTCGCCGCCTTTTTCCTGCAGGCGTCGAATTTCGCCGACAAACACGCCCCAGCCCGCGCTGCTGACGTATTGCACGGCGCTCATATCTATAACAAACTGATACATACCGCTTTCGATGAGTTGCCCCAGTATCTTTTGCAGTTCGGGCGATGTATTGGTATCGACATAACCTTGCACCTTTAAAAGCATAATATCTTTTAAAGCGCCGACGCGATACTCTTCAATTTGGATGCCTTCCATATGATTCTTATCCATCAAATAAAATAGTTAAGAGCCGCCTGACTGCCGTCTGGGGCGTTTCAGCTCGTCAATCACACACTTTGAGCAAAGTTGGTGCCAGTGGAAAAATGTATTAAAGTCGATAGGTAAAATATTGTCAAACGTACAGTTGGGGATTAAGTATCTGATTTTATTAGCCCAAATCATCAACTATTTTGGACGGGAGCATTCTTGAGCATCTATTTTCAGCGCATCTCACAAAAAAAGGGACACCTTGTCGATGCACGATACAAAGATGTCCCATTCTAATACATCAGCAACAAAACTATTTGCGCTTTTTGGATTCCAACTTTTGATAGACTTTGATATAATTTTCAGCGGAATGTTGCCAGGAAAAATCAGCCTTCATGCCACGCTTTTGGATTTTCAGCCAATTTTTGTTATCGCCAAAAGCCTTGACGGCGTTTTGTATGGCATTCAGCATGGCGTTGCTGGTATATTCTTCAAAAACAAAACCGTTACCTTTTTCCGGTTCTTGAACGAAATCGATAATGGTGTCAGCCAGGCCGCCGGTCTTCCGAACAATGGGCACGGTGCCATAGCGCAGGCTATACATCTGATTCAAGCCGCAAGGTTCAAAACGCGATGGCATGAGGAACATATCGCTTCCCGCTTCGATCAGATGCGCCAGTTCTTCATCAAAGGTTATAAAAGCCGCCACATTTTTCGGATAGGTTTTAGCGGCCTTTTTGAAAAACTTGTGATATTCTTCAGCCCCGGTACCCAGCACAACGAGCTGCACATTCAGCGATACGATTTTTTCAATCACCTCGGCGATCAGGTCAAATCCTTTTTGATCAACAAGTCGAGAAACAATGCCGATGATGGGCGTATTTTCATCAAAAGGCAATTTCGCTTTTTCAACGAGCGCCTTTTTGTTGTCCAATTTTGCCGTCAAATCTTCCGTGGTGTAAGGGATTGTGTACTGATCAACCTCCGGGCTCCAGACGGAATAATCGACGCCATTCAAAATACCGTGAATATCTTTTTTACGCTTGAGAAGAACCTCTTGTAAACCGGCACTCAGTTCATGGTCAGTTTGAATCTCTTTTGCATAAGTCGGACTGACGGTCGTGATAGCATCGGCCGTCACCAGCCCGGCTTTTAAAAAGTTGACGCGATCATAAATTTCCAGCTCATCGTTCGCCATGCCGTCGTCAATGCCAATCTTGGGCAGGACGGATTTGTCAAAACTTCCTTGATACGCCAAATTGTGTACGGAGAGCAATGTTGATGTGTTGGCATAAAATGGATCATCAGCAAATTCGTTTTTCAGCAACCAGGGAATCATTGCTGTTTGCCAATCATTACAATGAATGATCTGCGGTTGCCAATGCAACAGTTTTATTGTTTCGAGCACCGCGCGATTTAAAAGCATGAAACGCTCGGCATTATCCGGAAAATCTTTGCCTGTTTTCGAATCGACATAAAGATCGGAGCGTCCGAAAAATGGTGGGTAATCCAAAAAATATACTTGCACTTTCGAATCAGGGATAAAAGCTGATTTTGCGCAGGGATTATGTTCGGTTTTTCCCATGTGGACCGGAATTTTTTTGAGACGAATCACTTCACGTAGAATATACTTTCTTTCACTGATCGGTCCATATTTCGGCATGATAATGCGTACATCATGCCCCATTTCATACAGTGCTTTTGGGAGAGAGCTTGCGACATCTGCTAAACCACCTGTTTTGGCAAATGGTGAAACTTCAGCGGCAAGGAATAATATTCTCATTCGATTTTTCATTTAAAGCCCTTGTTTTTATACAAGAATGCTCAATCAACATCCCCATGACCATGGATAAAGGAGTCCTATTTACGAAACATACAATTTAGTAATTTTTTCGAGAATTGCAATTAAAAAAAGGGTAACGTGTGTTACGTTACCCTTTTTGGAGGAAAGTCTAAAGTCTGCCCAAGTATGAGCGAGCTCGGCCCGCATACTCGCTGGAGGGGTATTCCCGAAGCAACTTGTTGAATTCTGCTCGTGCCCGTTCGTAATTATTGAGTTGCATATTACAGAGGCCAAGTTTGAGTTGAGCATCATCATATTTGTTGGAGTTTGGAAAAGCAAATACTTTCTGGAATTCCAGTATGGCTTGTTCATAATTTCCCATGCCATAGTAGCATTCGCCCTTCCAGTATTGGCAATTGTCGACGAGAGAATTGTTGGCACCACTCGCCAAAAGCTGATCGAACATCGCAATGCTCTCGCTATAACGCCGATTATTATAAAGCCTCAGCGCTTCATCATATTGACTTTTAAAGGACGTGCCGGTATAGTCGGTATAAACGGGAACAGTGTCGCGAGTGGAGAGCTGCTGCTCTTTTTGTCTAACCAAGTTGTCTTTTTCTTCAAGTTGCGATTTTAGGTTCGCCAACTCTTTATCTTTGGCGGACACTTCATTTTCGAGACGGCCAATTTCGCTTTGCAGAGATTGGTCATTACTGACGACCGGTTGCTCGACGGTTGTGGTTGCCGGTGGTTCTTCTTCGTCAACAATTCCTAGTAAACGCAGAACTTCGTCTTCTTCGGACGACGCCGACGCCACTTCATCATCAGGTGCCGTTTCACCAGGGTACATGCCGTCTTCGCTATATCCACCGGCTTGATTACCGGCACATGAAACCATCAAGACGGTTGACATAGCATAAATGGATAAAATCGATAAAATCCAAAGCAGGCGTTTCATATTCTCTCTCCTAATTAGTATTTTGTTTCCTCATTACAACGTATGTTGCTGCCCCCCAACCGAAGAAGGCCACAAGTCCAGATACAATTCGCCAATTTCGGCCATTTCCATCCACTTGGACCTGAATTGGCCGATTGGGCAAACCAGAGTTTCCTATACCTTTCATATCCGTATCCACGGCCACGACACAATACTCAAGACCGGCCGTCGTGATGGCTGAGCCTTTGATAACAGCCTGGTAGTCGCCGTCCTGAGCCTTGCTCATCTTGGCCAGGTTCCACTTTTTCGTTCCCATGGTACGGTAAATGACCGCCGCAACACGAATTGGAATTTCCGAAGAGATGTGTGCATTGATGGCCAAGTCACGGCCTTCTTCCGCGAGAAATACAGGGTAATGAATGACAATTGGCGCTTTTGTCGGCTTGGATGGTTTTCCGCCTTCCGGCTTACCATCATGGTCGGCATAGCCGTTGATATCTTCCGGACGATATAAATCAAGATCCAAGCTTTTGGTGATATGATCACCATCGAGATCCAGAGGATCTTTCTTTTTAAAAGCGTAGCTAATACCGCCCCAAACGGAAGTGACGCCGTCATTCAGATCGCCGGTATCGCGTTGATCGATGACATCCGAACCGGTAAAACGGAAATCAGCGCCGATGATAAAACCGAGACCATTGTCAAGCACAAATTCCAGACCGCCCGATGTTTTGAACAAAAGATCAAATCTTTTTTGCTCTTCTGTTCCATCGCGGAGGACTGTATTTCCACCATAGGTGGATTCCCAGTTGATGCCGCCAAAGCCGAGAGTCGCGAACGGATTCACCAAATTTCGCGGCGCAAAATTAAACTTAAAATCCAGTTCGATGGGAAATGCCGTTGTTTTGAAATCATCCGGCTGGTCCAAATAGATAGCAGTCTGACCAGTCACAGGATCGACTACTTCTTCCAAATCAGGTCTAACATCTTTTGTCATGAACGACGAATAGTTGGCTTCAACTCCGATGCCGAAATAGGGCATTGGTGAATATGAAAGGATCAAAGACCCCATCGGATTGAAGCGAGGATACTTCCAATCCCCCTCAAGCTTATTTACGCCCGCCTTCACGCCAATCGTAAATTTTGATTCGGCAGCGCGCAGATGAGATGCGAAACAAAGATGCACAAAGAAGGAGAGGAGAACAAAGATGAAAACGGACTTTTTCAATATCTGTTCCTTTCTACCAAACATTCTTTTCGATTAACAGTTTGAAGATATTAAAGTTACATTTTAATGTCAAGAGTATTTTGACTAAAATTAATGGTTTCAAGGTCTTAGACCGAGTTAACAAAATTGATGGAAGGTTCATCCTGATGCCGAGCTTTTTACTTTATTATAACCATAGAATAATAAAATAATTCCGACCAACACCATTAATCCGCTGATCCCCTGATTAAGGCTTATGCCCCGCTGACCAACATCAAGGATGACCATACTGTCTTCATAATAGCGATAAATATCGATAATAAAACGTGCCATACCATATAAAATCAAAAACAATGCCAGCAAAAATCCGTCAAATTTTTTCCATCGCTCGGCGATAAGAAGCGCAGCAAAAATAATCAAACCGTAAAGCGAGGAATACAATTGCGCCGGTACGAGCGGTATATTGGGGAAATGGGCACCAGCAGGACTGTTCATTGGAAAGGTAACACACAAATGTTCATGACCCTCGCACGGCAAGCCGTAGCAGCAGCCGTTTAAATAACAGCCGATTCGCGTTAAAAAAATGCCAAAGCCAACGGCGGGCATCAAGACATCGGCAAATTTAAAAAACGGCAGCTTTTTCACATGAAGGTAAATGGCCGAACTGATGAAACAGAGAATAATCCCGCCAAGGACGGTCAAGCCGGCAATACCAATTTGTCCGTCGCTTTGGAAGGGATTGAAAGTGTCCATCCAATGGCCGCGAAATTCGTCAAGATGGAACAGCACGTACAGCAGGCGCGAACCGACGATAGCGCTGATAATCAAAATGACGGAGAGATCCATAATATGATTCGGATCGATACCTCGCGACTTGGCTCTTCTGGTTGAAAAATAAATCCCGATAATAAAAGACAGCGCCAGCATGAGCCCGTACGACCGAATTTCCAAAGCGCCAATTCTAAACAAAACAGGATGCAAGCAAACCTCCTTTAAAGTTTATTTCACATTACCGGGTGGGAGCGTCGGCAAAAACTCGACACTCTCGATACCAGTCCATGTGAACAGATTAGGTTTTCCGTCCTCAACAATCGCATAGGTGAAATCCTTCCCCCAAAACCCGGGATTTATATATACGCCGTTTTTATGCGGCGCCAGGGCGGCCCAATGCGTATGCCCTAATACCACCATATCATATCCGTTGTCAATCTGTTGAAAAGCATAATCGCGATAATCAATATCCATGTACGTATGGCTTTTTTTCTCCCCCACAGTCCGGCTCCAATTTGAAAAGAATAGAGCAAATGGAATTCCGAAATCGGGGTGCAACAGTTGATACAGAAAGATGTTCACTTTGTTGCGAAGTACTCGTTTGAGAAAACGATAGCCGTGATCATTTTTCAACAGCCCATCACCATGACGAATGTAAATACGACGACCACCACTTTCCAGCAAAAGATCATCGGGATGAACGTGAATACCAATCTCTTCATCCATGAATGAGTTCAACCAAAAGTCATGATTACCGGCCATGTAATGCACGTCACGATCTTGCGCCAGCAGAGCCAGACTGCCGAGGACGCGAAAATGCTTGCGCGGCACAACATGTCGATACTCGAACCAAAAATCAAAGAGGTCACCCACAATTACTAAAGTTGCGTCCTTGTCACGCTCAACCATTTGAAAGAATGAAACAAGGCGCCGTTCTTTTTCTTTCTCCAGTTCCGGGGAATGCGCGCCGAGATGGACATCTGATAAAAAATATATTTTGCTCATGCATATCTTTTCTTTTTCGTGCCATAAAATTAGGAATAAAGCGGCTTAAAAGCAACATTTTGCTGGTTCTTATCCAGATTAAGAATTGAATGATTATCACCGCGATCGTGCTCACCAGAAAGACGCACATTTCAAATTGGAATAGTCAGATGAAATCTCTAACTTTGTGCTGGAGGAAGAATGCAGTTCAAATCATATGCAAAAATAAATATTGGCTTGCGAATTGTTGGAAAGCGAGATGATGGTTTTCACAACATTGAAACATTTTTTCAACAAATCGATTTATTTGATACACTCGACATTGAGTCGACAACAGATGGCGCAATTGAAATTACAACGAGTGATCCGAGATGCCCAACTGACAGTTCCAATCTCGTCTATAAAGCGGCTGCCCACTTGAGGGCCAAAGCCAAGAACGAAGAGTTCGGCTGCCGCATTCATATCGTAAAAAATATTCCGATGGGCGCGGGACTTGGCGGCGGCAGCAGCAATGCAGCCACGACATTGACGGCTTTGAATCAGCTCTGGCACATCAACCTGCCGAATCACGAGTTGAGTCAGATTGGACTGGAGCTTGGATCCGACGTACCGTTTTTCATTCTTGGTGGTTTTGCTCTGGGCGAAGGGCGCGGTGAGATATTGAGACCGATCGAAAAAAAACTGACGTATTACGGTCTTTTGGTATGTCCGAATGTTCATATTTCCACGGCATACGTTTACAACAATTTGAATTTAAACTTGACAATAAAAGATAATTTTGCTAACTTTAGCGGCTTTATTCCAAGGATCATCGTAACATCATCTTGGAAGGAGTGTTTAAAGAATGAGCTAACAAATGTCGTTTTTTTTGAGCATCCTGAATTTGAACACATAGTTGAAAAACTTTACAATCTGGATGCCTTTTATGCTCATATGTCCGGCAGCGGTTCAACCTTGTTTGGATTGTTTGAATCGAACGAGCAGATGCTAAAAGCCGAACAATCATTTAATAATAAATATCGGTGCATTCCATTTCGGCCCGTATTTGAATAGTGGGGCGTCGGCAAGCGGCAAGCCACTGGGTTTTGGTTCCAGTATTCGGAGGTTCGAATCCTCCCGCCCCAGCTTTTGCGCGAATGACGAAAGTCTATGATTTTCGTCATTTTTTTCGTTTAAATGGATACAAAAAAGCAAATGAGCGATACCATGAGTACACCGCGCAACGGTGAAGCGAAAATTTTTTCAGGACGCTCAAATCCTCAGCTCGCCCATAAAATTGCCGAGAATCTTGGACAACCACTCGGCAGCGTCATCACCAAAAACTTTTCTGATGGTGAAATTTGGGTCAAGTATGAGGAAAATATCCGTGGTACGGACGTTTTTATCGTGCAAGCGACGAACGCACCATCGGATAACCTAATGGAACTGCTGATGATGCTGGACGCCGCCAAACGCGCTTCTGCGCATCGCATAACAGCCGTTATTCCATATTTTGGTTATGCACGTCAGGATCGCAAAGATCAACCGCGCGTGGCCATCACCGCCAAAATGGTCGCCAACTTGATTGTTCAGGCCGGCGCCGATCGCGTTTTGACACTGGATCTGCATGCGCCGCAAATTCAAGGCTTTTTTGATATTCCATTTGATCATCTTTATGGTGCCACCATTTTCGTTGATCACATCATCAAGATGAATCTTAAAAATCTGGTCGTCGTGTCACCGGATATTGGCGGCGTTCACCTGGCGCGCGCTTACGCAAGCCGTCTGAATACAGATATGGCTCTGCTCAACAAACGACGAGTTGAGCACAATGTCTGTACCGTGACGGAATTCATCGGCAACGTGAAAGACAAAAATGTTTTGATTGTTGACGATCTTGTCGATACCGCCGGTACGCTGCTCAAAGGTGTTGAAGTGCTGAAAGCCAACGGCGCCAAAGAGATATATGTTGCCGCAACCCATGCGGTATTGTCGGGAAATGCCATTGAAAAAATTGAGGCGTCGCCCCTGACAAAAATTTTCTTTACGGATTCGATTCGTCTGGCGCCGGATCGCCTGACGCCGAAAATGCAAATTCTCAGTCTGGCGTCGCTGTTTGCGGATTCGATTTCGCGTATCCATAGAGAGAAATCAATTTCGGACCTGTTCCCGCAAAAGAGCGGGCCCATGCATTGAAAAAATGAATTTTACATATTGCTTATTGGAGAATCATCATGTCGGATATCACATTGAACGTACAAACCCGCGAAGGTGTCGGCACACAAGCCGTAAAAAAACTTCGTGCACAGAACCTCATCCCGGGCATCTTTTATTATCATGGCAGCGACAATATTCCTTTCGTCGTTGATCGTGCCGAGTTGCATTCAATCTGGGGCCACGAATCTGGTTTGCTGGAAGTTGTTTTTGACGGCACAAAAAGCAAGAAAGGTGTTATCCGCGACATCCAATTTGATCCGGTAAAAGGCAAACCGATCCACCTGGACGTGATGGGTATCAGCATGAGTGAAAAGATCAAAGTGAATGTCGGCATCTCTCTTGTTGGTACGGCAGACGGCGTCAAAAATCACGGCGGTGTTCTTCAACAAACATTGCGCGAGCTCGAAGTGGAATGTTTGCCGTCCGATATTCCGGAACACATTGAACTTGATGTGACCGACTTGAGCATCAATGAAAGTTTACATGTCTCCGACATTAAACTTGAAAACGTCGAGATTCTGTCGGATGAATCAACAGTTGTAGCGACGATCACTCCGCCGCGCGTCACCGAAGAAGTCATCGAGATGGAAGGTGAAGAAGCTGCTGAACCCGAAGTTATTTCTCAGAAATCTGAAGACGAAGATTAGGATCGTTTTTTTCCATAATGTCCGATAGTTTTCTCATAGTCGGTCTCGGTAATCCCGGCAGCGAATACGCAAAAAACCGACACAACATCGGCTTCATGGTTTTAGATGAAATCGCCAAAGAAAAAGCAGCAACTTTTAAAAAAGGACGCCATGCCGCGGTTGAAACACGCATCACTATGGCCGGGCATATTGTGCTGCTGGCCAAGCCGCTGACATTTATGAACAACAGTGGTTCGGCCGTCGCCGGTCTGATGAATTATTACGATATAGAAATCGACCGGCTTTTGGTTGTTATGGATGAGGTTGAATTGCCGTTTGGCCGCCTGCGCGTTCGCAAACAGGGCGGATCGGCCGGTCACAATGGATTGAAATCCATCATCCAGTATTTAAACTCAAAAGAATTTGCTCGTTTGCGCATCGGCATTGGGACTGAATACGCAAAGAAGGACATGTCAAAATTTGTCTTGTCCAACTTTTCCAGAAATGAGCAGCAAGAACTTGATTTAATTGTGGGAAAATCCGTTGATGTGGTACACAGCTTCATCCGCGACGGCATCGACAGGACCATGAACACTTTTAACACATCGCCGACTGATTAATGCGGCCGCGCGATTTTCTGTTCTTTCTTCCCCCTCTTCTGAACGGGGAGCATTTCTGTCATTCTCTCACTCGCCCCATTCTGCAGAAACGCAAACTGCGCTTTAAAGATTGATAAATTCTTCAAAATAATTTAACTTGTTTCAATTGAAAACGGAGGACGACTTGCGAAAGTACGAAACCATTTTTGTCATCGATTCACTTTTGAAAAGTGAAGAAATTGACAACATCGTCGGCAAATACGAGCGTTTTATCTCGGCTAACGGTGGCACAATCGAAGACATCGAACACTGGGGCAAAAAACGTTTGGCGTATGAAATCAAAAAACGCCAATACGGCTACTATGTTTTGATTCGCTTCGACGGCCCGCCAAGCATGATCAAACCATTGGAACGCGAATATCGCTTGAACGAATCGCTGCTGCGTTTCAAAACACTCGTGATGGAAAAGGCATCTCTTGAAGCTGTCGATCGCGCTGCCGCTCAAACACCCAAAGCCGAAGAAAAAGCCGACAACGCTGAAACTCCGGCCGTAACCGTTGCCAAAGAATCACCGGCCGTTGAAGAAACCGAAGCCGTTGAGGCCGCAGCCGTTGAAGAAGCAACAGAAGAAACGCCGGAAGTCAATGAAGAAGAAGATGCAAAAGAAGAATAACAGACTTTTGTTTCATATCATTGATTTTGAACGCCTGGATAACGGGAGTCACCTATGCCAGATTTGAAAATGCCGGATATAAACAATGTCCTCATTGCCGGAAATGTCAGCAGTGAGCCGACGTTACGGAAGACGTCGAACGGTACGCCGGTAGTCAATTTTTACATTGCTTCAAATCGAAAATATAGAGATAACTCTGGTATTTGGCGTGAGAACCTGTGCCATGTTGGGATTGTCGCATGGCATAATCTGGCCGAAACATGTGTTACAACTCTCCAAATCGGTAGTTCCGTCCTCATAGACGGCGAACTTTCGAGCCGCAATTGGAAGAACGATGACGGCTCGACCCGCACCATCGTCGAGATTCGTGCTCGCCGAATTCAGTTTCTCGAACCGAGCAAATCCAATGATATCGAAGAGGTAAAAACGGACAAAACCGACGCTAAACCTGAAGCAGAAAAAGAGACCGTTCAATACGTTGAACCGACCGAATTTGATTTCGGTTATCAGAACCTAAAGATTTAAAGATTTTATTGAGAAAGGCAGATCATGCTTAAAAAGAAAAGAATTTGTCGTTTTTGTGAGGAGAAGATCGATTATATCGATTTTAGAGATGACAAACGATTGGGTCGTTTTACGACCGAACAGGGAAAAATCATACCGCGTCGTACCAGCGGCACCTGCGCCAAACATCAGCGCCAGCTCGTGAGAGCGATCAAGATTGCCCGTGAACTCGCACTTATCCCCTACATTTCGGACATGGCCAAGTAAATTTAGAATAGGAAAAGGACGATGAAAATCATATTAAAAGAAACAATTCAAAAGCTTGGCAAAGCGGGAGAAATCGTTGAGACAAAAGCCGGGTATGCCCGTAACTACCTGATTCCGCAAGGCCTTGCTGTGGCGGCCACTGCTGCTAATATGAAAGTGTATGAACAGGAACGCGCTGCGATTGAACGCAAACACGCCAAAGAAATTGGAGAAGCCGAAGCATTGGCGGCTCAATTGAACAAGGTGTCCATTACAGCGACAATTCAGGTTGGTGAAGAAGACCGAGTTTTTGGTTCCATCACAAACCAGAACATTGCGGACCTGTTGAACGAAAAAGGTTTTGATATTGACCGCAAAAGGATTATTCTTGAAGAACCGTTAAAAGCACTCGGCGTCTATGAGGTGCCGATCAAATTACATAGCGAAGTTGAAGCTCAAATCAAAGTCTGGATCGTCAGAGAATAGGGCGCCCCACGTAGGTTGAGGCAAACGCTATGTTTTTCTGGAGTCTTTTACTGGCGCACGTGATCGCGGATTTTCCGCTGCAAACTGATGCCATCTATCGTTTGAAAACAAAATATTCATGGGGCGTGTTGCCCCATGTTCTCATTTGTACCTTGATCAATATCCTGGCGCTCTATCCCTATCTGAGAGAACCGACAGTGTGGAGCGCCATCGTTGTATTGGGGCTTATTCATACGATTCTTGACCGCACCAAGATCAGCGTGTCGGAAAAAATCTCCAGAGATAGTTTTTTTCAATTCTTTTTAGATCAGGTGCTTCATGTGCTTTCCGTTTGGCTCATCGCCATTTGGCTGACGAGCACCGTTGACCGGAGCGCTTATGACGTATCGGGATTGTTGGCAAATCGCGAATTGATCATTCAACTCACAGGGTATATTTTCGCCGCGTCTGCCGGAGTGCCGATTATTTATTATGCCCTTAAATTCTGGTTCACTGAAGTGAGCTCGACAAAAGTTGCTATTCTCTATCCAACATTCCTCCAACGCGTACCGGGAACGTTTGAGCGTTTTCTTGCAACGCTTGGTGTTGTCTGGGGTGGTTGGTGGTTATTGCTGCTGGTCGGCGCCTTTGTGCCGCGTGTTCTGCTCAAATGGAAAGATTCGGATCGGGCGCTCATTTATGTGAGCGCGGCCGTCGGTATCATCGTCAGCCTGCTCAGTGGCTTGACGGTTCGATTATTCATTTTGTAAGATGAAAAAATTAATTGACTTTCATTCAATTAACCTGTATTTTCAATAATAACAATATTGAACGACATCCAATATGTCGAAAACCATAGCCAGGAAGGAAAAATGGAAAACGCCTATCCAATATGCTTAAAGTGCAAAACGGGAGTACTCATTCCGCTTTCTGATTACGGCCGAGAAGGATCTTCCATACGGTATAAAGCATGGGCATGTACAAATCCGGATTGCGGTTTTAACATTCGTATCGACAACGGCGAAATTAGCCGCAGTAATGAGATCAAGCTAGGTAACAAATAATTCATTGGGGTACTTGCTGGTCTCGCACTAGTGACATTGCAATCTTTTTTTGTAACAAGACTATGATGTATGGCTCTCAACCGCTCAATCATTCAAAAAGAACAAAATTTTTGGAAACAGCACAAGATCAAAATTGCGTCCACACTCATAGCAATGTTCATCTGGTTCCTTGTCGTCACTCGTGATTTTTACGAATTTGAAACAACCGTTCCCATTGATATTATCCAGGACAATCCGGATTATGTAATCACCTCCCCGCTTCCCGATAAGGCTCATGTGCTATTGTATGGCCCCGGACGTAATTTGCTCAGCTATGTGTTGTTCCGAGAGATCAGTCTGCGCCTCGATCTGAACTGGACATCGGGACGGCACATCATCATCCCCGAAACTGATCACATCTTTAAATCAGGCAACGCCGCCAAGCTCGATGTCAATAAATACCTTGGGCCCGATACCATAATCGTCGATATTGAAAAACTGGTTATCAAAAAAATTCCCGTGCAAAACAATATTGTTATAAAACCGATGGCCAGTTATACGCAAATGGGTGACGTGACCATGGAGCCGGAGTTTGTGCGCGTTCAGGGCCCGGAAAAAGCTTTGGCCGAGTTGGACTCTATTGCCACCCCCGAAAAAATCATCCGAGATCAAAAATTTCCGTTCCACGAGACATTTCAATTGGTGCCGCCGGATAACAAATTGATGAAACTTCTCGACACCAAAGTCGAAATTGCCGTGGAAATTCAACAACTTTTGGAAAAACGCATTACACAAATCCCGATAACGGTTCGTTACGTGCCGCATAATCTCACCCCTCGAATTCAACCGGAATTTGTTGACATCACCGTACAAGGTGGGATAGTGGTTGTCTCGACGCTTAAAGCTAAAGATATTGATGCGTACGTCGAATATAGCCCCGACCTCGAACAGGCAGAAATTATTTTCGAACCCATCAAAGAAGTCACTTTTCGCGATCCGAGCACGGATCAGGTCAAAGTCACATTTGTGCAAAGCTCTGACGAATAGGTTAAACTATGACTATCCTTGGTATTGAAACATCCTGCGATGAAACGAGCGCAGCGGTTGTAAATGACGATTGCATTTTGTCGAACATCATCGCCACGCAAGCGATTCACGAAGAATACGGCGGCGTTGTGCCCGAGTTTGCCTAGCGCGCGCACATCAAACAATTGATGCCGATCATCAACATGGCCTTGAAAAAAGCCGGCGTTGGATTGCAGGAGATCGACGGTTTCGCTGTCACCTATGGGCCGGGCCTCGCCGGTTCTCTTTTGGTTGGCCTCGGTGTGGCGAAAGGATTATCTCTCAGTTTGAACAAACCCTTCATCGGCGTCAATCATCTGGAAGGTCATATTCTCGCCGTTGCCGGCGACAATCCGAAACTTTCCTATCCGCTCGTCGCCTTAATTGCCTCCGGTGGTCATTCCATTCTTGTGTTTATTGAGGAACCGTTCTCCTATAAAATCCTCGGCCAAACCATCGATGATGCCGCAGGTGAAGCGTTTGACAAAGTTGCAAAAATTCTCGATCTCGGCTATCCCGGCGGCCCCATTGTTGAAAAAACCGCCAAACATGGAAATCCGGATGCCATCGATTTTCCGCGCGCCCTCATGGAAAAGGATAATCTCGATTTCAGCTTTAGCGGCTTAAAAACCGCGGTGCTTTATTACGTGCAAAAGAAAAAACAGCAGGGCGAGGATTTTTCAGTCGAGGATGTTGCCGCCAGTTTCCAAAAAGCGGTTGTAGATGTTTTGGTGGAAAAGACCTTTCGCGCCCTCGAACACACCGGTTGCCACAATCTCATTCTCGCCGGTGGCGTCATCCGGAACTCGGCGCTGCGTTTGGCGTTTGAAAAAAGAGCCGAGATGGAAAACACACACCTCGATATTCCATCGCCCATTTTGTGTACCGACAATGCCGGCATGATTGCACGAGCGGGCCACATGCGGTTGCAGCGGGGGCAAAGATCAACCTTTGATTTGGATGTTGCGCCGAACCTTAATCTGGCATCAGCGGCATAAAAGAAATGTATCCGAAATAATTTTTTTTGCCGGTACGTTGTTGTAATCGATAACGCCACATTTAAAACATAGGTGCAACGCTGAATAATTTATCTCTGTCATTCTCCGGGAACATCTTTCTTTTTTCCGCCTTACTTTTAATCGCCGTATTGTTGTCAATTTTTATTTATCGACGCACCAATCCCATCGTACACACCGGGTTGCGCATCATCCTGACAGTTGTACGAGCACTGGCCCTGTTATTCCTTTTACTGATTATTTTTGAAACGACGCTGAGCTTTCTTTTCGAAAAAAACAATCCGCCCGTGCTTGCCGTGGCCATCGACAACAGCGCCAGCATGACGATCACCGATCCAAATGGATCGCGCAGCGAGATGGTGAGCACAATTTTGAACAATGATGTTCAAAACGTACTCAACAAAAAATTTGATGTCAAATACTATGCGCTGGCAAATGGTCTTGTGCCCTTTGATCCTCAACGAGGCGATACGTTAAATTTTCTCGGCGATGTCACCAATATTCGCCAGGGTCTCGAAAAAATCAAAGCCGATAATCTCACGGAAAATTTGACCAATATCCTGTTGATTTCTGACGGCAGTTATAATGATGGCGGCAATCCGGTTCGTTATGCGGCAGAGCTCGGCGTGCCGGTCCATACCATTGCCATCGGCTCGGATGAACCAGTGCGCGACCTCGTGGTGACAAACGTTGACGCCAATCCATTCACCTATGCGGAACAAACCACGCCGGTGCAAATCACCATACGCAATTCGGGTTTTGATAAAATCACTGTTCCAATAGAATTAAAGCAAGACAATATCACTCTGGCCCGGCAGATGATTGATCTTCCTCCCTCGCCGTCCGAACACACGGTGAGGTTGGAGTATACACCAAAGACGATCGGCCGTCAAAAGCTGAGTGTTGTCGTGCAAAATCAAGCCGGCGAGCGTATTTTTGAAAACAACTCGCGCTCATTTTATGTGGATGTTTTTAAATCCAAACTGCAAATGTTGCTTTGCGCCGGATCCGTATCGCCGGATGTTGCTTTCATTAAAAATATTTTGCAGAATGATCGATATGAGGTGCAGAGTCTCGTGCATAAAAATAACGGCCAGTTCTATGAAAAACAGCCCTCACCCGCTGAACTCGCCAACATTGATATTTTTATTTTTCTCGACTTTCCGATGCGCGGCGTCAGCCAGGCTTTTCTACAGAATCTGCTGAGTACTTTGACCGCTAAAAAACAGCCGGTTCTGATCATTCCGGGCTATAACACGTCCCTGGCCGATTTAAACCGTTTCGCCGATTTCATTCCGCTACAGACGGCCTCGATCCTTCCGGCCGGCCAGCAGATTTCAGCGCAACTGTCGCCGCTTGGCGCCACACACCCGGTCATGCAGGTGACGACCGATCCGTTATCGTCTCAATCCATTTGGCGGGAATTGCCGCCGGTGTTTGCGCCGCTTGTCGTTCGCAACCTGGCTCCGGGCAGCGAGGTGCTCGCCTACGCGCGCCTGGACCAGCAACAACGTCTCGTAGCGCCGCTGGTGGCCATTCGCACAAACGGCGCGCACAAATCCGCCGCCATTTTTGCCACGCAACTGTGGCGCTGGGATTTTATGATGCACGGAATTAATCGGACCGATGATGTCTATAGTCACTTACTGGACAATATGATTCGCTGGCTGGAAACCAACCGATCCGAAAGCCTGGTGCGGGTCAGCATGGAAAAAACACAATACAGTTATGGCGATCCCATTGACATGAAGATTGATATTTTTGATGAAAATCTAAATTCGGTGGACGATGCCGATGTGCATATTACGTTACAACGAGATGGGGCATCACAGGATTTTTCTGCGCAGGCTCAAGGGGATGGGATATATAGCGCGTTTTTGCAAGCGCCGCAGCCAGGTGATTATAAAGCCGGCGTCAGCGCCACGCTAAACGGCATTCGTTTGGGTGAAGAAACCGTTCTGTTTTCCGTCGGCGAGTACAGCGCCGAATTGACCGACATCCAGGCCCAACCAACAGTGCTGCAAAGTTTATCCAACGCCACTGGCGGGCAATTTGCCGTTGCTGATTCTTCGGCTTGGCTTTTCAATGTCATGCACGGCGAGAAAACCGTCACGCCCATCAGCATGGAGAACGAGTTGTGGAACAATAAGATTATCCTCGTCCTCATTCTCTTCTTGTTGACGCTGGAATGGTTCATTCGCAAACGGCGCGGCATGGTATGATATAAACCACGAACGGCACAAACAGACGGTTGCTTAAAATTTAATTCGAATCTCTTGTACAGTTCGTGGTTTCCGTTCTATTCGTTCAACTCCAATCCATAATACTCGCTCAAATCCAGCGGCGGCATGGGGCCGTCAAT
>CAYSNA010000010.1:0-31145 GCA_964432185.1 uncultured Cytophagia bacterium | reverse complement strand
CCTTCAAGAGCCAATTCTCTCAAGCAGATGCGGCAGATACCAAACTTGCGGTAATAGGCTCGCGATCGGCCACAGCGGGAGCAACGATTATATTTTCTCACCTTAAATTTGGGCTCTTTATTTGCCTTGTAGATTAAACACGCTTTTGCCAAGGGAAATCCTCACTAAAGTTTTTATTATTGCTTTTTTACAAACGGCATACCGAACGCGGAGAGCAATGCAAAAGCTTCTTCATCGTTTTTGGCCGTTGTTACGATCGTTATATTAATTCCACGAATCTTGTCGATCTTGTCGTAATCAATCTCCGGAAAAACAATCTGCTCTTTGATGGAGAAATTGTAATTTCCGCGTCCATCAAACTTGATCGGCATACCACGAAAGTCGCGAATACGCGGGATAGCAATGCTGATCAAGCGATCAAAAAATTCGTACATGCGATCCTGGCGCAGCGTTACCGAGCAGCCGATGGGCATGCCTTCGCGCAACTTGAAATTTGAGATGGACTTTTTCGCGCGTCGGATAACCGGCTTTTGACCGGCAATTTGGGTCAAATCGGCGAGGGCGCCATCCAAATTTTTAACGTTATCCGTTGCTTCGCCGACACCAATGTTCAGCACGATTTTTTCAAGACGAGGTACCTGATGCACGTTCTCGTATTTAAACTTGTCCTGCAACTGCGCAATCACCTGGTTCTTGTAAGTTGCGATCAGTCTCGGTTTATAATTTTCTTGTTTCGCCATTATTCTGGGTCCAATTGAATATTATTTGGTTGAAACCAACATTTCTCCACAATTTTTACAAACACGAACGCTGTTTTTGCGATTTCGTGCTTCGTCGAATACAACTTGTTTTCCCATTTTTGCGGGTGTTGAGCATTTGGGGCAGATGACCATCACGTTGGAAACATGAATCGGCGCCTCTTTTTCAACGATACCGCCCTGGGGATTTTGCTGCGTCGGCCGCGAATGACGTTTGATGAAATTAACGCCTTCAACGATGACGCGGCTCTTTTCAGGGAACACTTTCAGGACTTTGCCTTTTTTTCCCTTGAAATTTCCAGACAGTACTAAAACCTGATCATTTTTTCTTACACGCATGCGATAACTCGACTTTTATGGCATTAAATTGACGTTAAATGACTTCCGGGGCTAAGGACACAATTTTCATAAATTGTTTTTCGCGCAGTTCGCGAGCCACCGGCCCGAAAATACGGGTTCCTTTAGGTTCGCCGGCTTCGTTAATCAGCACAGCGGCGTTTTCATCGAAGCGAATGTACGATCCGTCTTTACGGCGACTTTCTTTTGTCGTGCGGACGATAACAGCTTTGCTTTTATCGCCTTTTTTCACGGTAGAATTCGGCAGAGCTTGTTTGACGGACACGACGATAATGTCGCCGATACCGGCGTACTTTTTCTTGCTGCCGCCCAGCACACGGATACAGGCCACTTTTTTGGCGCCGGTATTATCCGCAACGTTTAATCTACTATTTTCCTGAATCATCTACATTTTCCTCTGGTTAAGCAACCGAGAATACCCTACTTGGCTCTTTCCACAATTTCAACGAGACGCCAGCGTTTGTTTTTGCTGAGCGGCCGTGTTTCCATGATAATAACGGTATCTCCAATATGGCTGTCGTTCTGCTCGTCATGCGCCATAAACTTGGAGGTTTTTTTGACGTATTTTTTGTAAAGAGGATGTTTTACTCGGCGCTCGACCACAACAACACGGCTCTTGTCCATCTTGTCGCTGGATACAACACCCTGAATAACTTTTCTTCGACCTCTATCCACTTTTATGATCTCCAATAACTAAGATACTTTTAGGCTCTAGGCACCGAGCTCATTTTCATGCAGCACCGTTTTCAAACGGGCAATGTCCTTGCGCAGCATACGCAGGCGCAGCGGATTGTCCAACTGGTGCGTCGAATGCAGGAAGCGCAGATTTTCCATCTCTTCTTGCGCGTCTTCCAGACGAATTTTTACTTCATCTATATTGAGTTCGCGAATTTCTTCCATCTTCATGTGATTAATCTCCAAAGTCTGAAGCCGTTACAAATTTCGTTTTGATCGGCAACTTGTGAGCGGCCAAACGCAGGGCTTCGCGAGCTGTTTCTTCCGGGATGCCTTCCATCTCAAACAGAATGCGGCCCGGTTTGACAACGGCCACCCAAAATTCAGGGGCGCCTTTTCCTTTACCCATACGAGTTTCTGCCGGCTTTTTGGTGATCGGCTTGTCCGGGAAAATACGGATCCAGATTTTTCCGCTACGGCGGACGTAACGCGTCATGGCAACACGAGCCGCTTCAATCTGACGAGCCGTAATCCAGTTCGGCTCCAACGCTTTCAGACCATAGGTGCCGAAAGAGAGGCGAGATCCGCGTACAGCTTTGCCGGACATCCGGCCGCGTTGCTGCTTACGATATTTTATGCGTTTGGGCATTAACATTGGTTTAATTCTCCATCAAAAATCGTCACTACTCTTCCATCATCTCGCCGATGACCTCACCCTTGCAGATCCACACTTTGACGCCGATAACGCCGTAGGTGGTATAGGAATTGGCAGTGGCGTAATCAATATCGGCACGCAGTGTGTGAAGCGGGATACGGCCTTGTTTATACTGTTCGCGTCGAGCCATTTCAGCACCGCCAAGTCGGCCGGAGCAGATGATACGGATGCCTTCAGCGCCCATACGCATGGACGACATAATGGCTTTTTTCATGGCGCGACGGAAGGAAATTTTGCCCGCCAACTGACTGGCGATATTTTCCGCCACAAGTTGGGCGTCCAGTTCCGGACGTTTGATCTCATTAATATTAAGTTGAACATCCTTGCCGGTGATGCGTTGCAGCTCTTCCTTGAGCTTGTCGACTTCGGCGCCTTTACGCCCAATGACGATACCCGGACGGGCCGTGTGGATCGTCAGCGTAATTTGCTTGGGAGTTCTTTCAATGACGATGCGCGATACGCTGGCACGCTGCAAGCGATTATGCACGTATTTGCGCAGCATCAAATCTTCTTCCAACTTTTTATCAAAGTTCTTCTCATCGAACCATTTGGAATCCCAGGTTCGAATCACTCCCAGTCTAAAGCCGATAGGATTTGTTTTCTGTCCCAAACTTTTCTCCTAAATTAAACTTGTTTCTCTGCAACGACAACCGAGATATGGCTCGTTCTTTTGCGAATTCGCATGGCACGGCCCATTGATGCAGCGCGAAAGCGTTTCATCATAAAGCCGCCGTCAACTTTTAATTCTTTGATGTACATATCTTCGCTTGAGAGGCGCGACGCATTTTCCTTGTTCATCAAATTGGCAACGGCAGATCGGACGACCTTCTCAATTGGAAGAGAAGCGCCTGTGTCATTGAAATGCAATATATTCAAGGCTTCGTCCACACCCATGCCTCTCACTAAATTGGCGACGCGTCTCACCTTGTAGGGAGAAATGCGAATCCATTTTGCAATCGCCTTTGCTTCCATTTTTATTATCTCCAAAAGCAGTTATTATTATCGTCTTGCTTTTTCAGCTTTTTTATTAACATGCCCGCGGTAGGTACGTGTCGGAGCAAATTCGCCCAACTTGTGCCCAACCATGTTCTCCGAGACAAAAACCGGAATGAACTTGTTGCCGTTATGCACGGCAATCGTATGGCCGATGAATTCCGGTGGAATCGTTGAGCGACGTGCCCACGTTTTCACCACCTTTTTTTCACTGGTATTGTTGAGGGCATTGATTTTTGTCAAAAGCTTTTCGTCGATGTAAGGACCTTTTTTAATAGATCGTGCCATTACGTGAAATCCTATTTGTTTCTGCGTTTTACGATAAGCGCGTCGGACGCTTGTTTTTTGCGCGTTTTATAACCTTTAGTAGGCTTGCCCCACGGAGTACAAGGGTGACGACCGCCGGAGCTCTTTCCTTCACCACCACCCATGGGGTGATCGATCGGGTTCATCGCAACGCCGCGAACTTTGGGACGTCTGCCCAACCAGCGCGAACGACCGGCCTTACCGACTGTAATATTTTCATGATCCAGATTACCGACCTGGCCGATGGTGGCGCGGCATTCGACGCGAACCATACGAACTTCGCCGGACGGCATTTTTAATGTTGCATAATGGCCTTCGCGAGCCATGAGCTGAACGCCCATACCGGCGCTGCGCGCCAACTGCCCGCCCTTGCCGGCCTTTAATTCAACATTGTGAACGGTGGTGCCGAGCGGAATGTTGGACAGCGGCAAGG
This sequence comes from uncultured Cytophagia bacterium, assembly GCA_964432185.1. Classification (GTDB taxonomy): domain Bacteria; phylum Zhuqueibacterota; class Zhuqueibacteria; order Residuimicrobiales; family Krinioviventaceae; genus Kriniovivens. The sequence goes on along the minus strand of CAYSNA010000010.1, from coordinate 26,908 downwards.
TATTGCCGACGCGAATTTCAACATTATCACCGGAAACTACCGTATCGTTCACTTTCAGTCCCAACGGAGCAAGGATATATCGTTTTTCGCCATCCACATAGTTCAGCAGGGCGATAAAGGCGCTGCGGTTGGGATCATATTGGACAGAAGCGACCTTGGCCGGAATATCAAATTTGTTGCGTTTAAAATCAACAATTCGATACGTCCGTTTATGACCGCCGCCACGTCGCCGGGAAGTCACGCGACCTCTGTTATTACGGCCGCCGCTCTTTGTCATAGATTCGAGCAGCGAGCGTTCCGGTTTCGATTCCGTAACCTCGGCAAACGAGTTTACAGTTTTGAACCGTTGTCCCGGCGTATTTGGTTTAAATGATTTTAAAGCCATTTACATTCTCCTCAAAAGCCTTTTGCACTACGCCGTTTCAAAGTAATCGATAGAGTCACCTTCGCGCAGGGTCACGATGGCTTTTTTCCAATCGGGACGTTTACCGCGTGTCAGGCCACGTCGAGTGTTGCTTTGTTTTGCTTTGCCCTTAACTTTGACGGTTGCAACTTTGCTCACCGCCACGTCAAACTTTTTTTCGACTGCGTTTTTAATCTCAATTTTATTCGCATTGATATTAACCACAAAGCAGTACTTGCGGGCCGTTTCCTGCAACTGCAACATTTTTTCGGTAAGAATGGGCCGTATTAAAACTTCTCTTTGACTTTTCATGATAACAGCACACCTTCCAGCTTTTCGATGGCGCCTTCCATAATGAGCAGCGTTTGTGCGCCGATGAGATCATAGGTCGATGCATCGGAAGCTTTGGCTACTTTGAGATTTTTGATATTTCTGCTGGCCAGATAAACATTCTCATCATAGTCCGGCACGAGCACCAGAGTTCTTGTACCTTCAAGACCAAAACCGGTGATGACGCTGGCCATCTCTTTGGTTTTGGCGTGGTCGAAAGTAAAATCTTCCATGATTCGGATTTGATCATCTTTAGCTTTGGCAGACAGCACAGAAATACGCGCCAGCTTTTTTACTTTTTTAGGCAATTTATATTTGAAATCTACGGGTTGCGGACCGAACACCGTGCCGCCGCCACGCCAGATGGGTGAACGACTGGAACCGGAACGAGCTGTACCGCGTCCTTTTTGTTTCCACGGTTTCTTTCCACCGCCCGATACTAACGAACGATTTTTGGTCGCACGTGTTCCCTGGCGAGAGTTTTTGCGCTGTGCTTGAACGGCCAAGTAAACGGCGTGTTCATTCGGTTCAGCGGCAAAAACGGCATCAGGGACATTGATTGTTCGACCGGCTGAAGAGCCTTGTTTTGTATAAACTTCGAGTTCCATAATGTCTTACTTTCTAATGAAAACGATACCTTTGTTTGCGCCGGGAATAGGACCTTTTATAATGAGAATATTATTCTCAGCATCCACTTTCAGGATTTGGACGTTACGAGTCGTCACATTTTTGCCGCCCATTCGGCCGCCCATTCGCATTCCCTTTAAAACTCGAGAGGGGTACGATGACGATCCGATGGAACCGGGCGCGCGCCATCTGTCACTTTGACCGTGCGTTTGTTGGGCACCCTGAAAATTGTGACGTTTCATCACACCGGCAAATCCTCGACCTTTCGTAACGCCTGTGACGTTGACGTTTTCACCAACCTGGAAAATATCGACTTTAATTTCTGCGCCTGCCGCAAGCGGCTCTTCACTCTCAAAGTCACGAAATTCTTTGAGAACAGTAAACGGCTTCAAGCCGGCGGCTGCAACGTGGCCGATTTCCGGCTTGGTTGTTGCCTTGTCCTTCTTTTCACCATAGCCAACCTGAACAGCGTCATAGCCGTCTTTCTCAGTCGTCTTGACTTGAGTGACGTAGCAGGGACCCGCTTCGATGATTGTGGCTGCGTAGGCATTGCCGGCGTCATCAAAAAGACGAGTCATTCCTAATTTTTTTCCAATAATTCCGCGCATTTGCTTTCCAAATTCTTTTTGCTAACGAGAAAACACGGGCCGAAAAAATTCTGCCTTAATTAGTTAAAGGATCAGACCTTGATCTCAACATCAACACCGGCCGGCAGTTCGAGCTTCATCAAAGCGTCAACTGTTTTGGGTGATGAGTTGAGAATATCGACCAGACGCTTGTGAACGCGAGTTTCAAACTGCTCACGCGACTTTTTGTCAACGTGCGGAGAGCGGTTGACCGTGTAAACGGAGCGTCGCGTCGGCAGCGGAATCGGACCGCTGATCATAGCGCCGGTCGTCTTGGCTGTCTTTATGATTTTCTCAGTTGACTTGTCAATAAGGCGATGATCGTAAGCTTTGAGCTTGATTCGAATTTTTTGACCCGCCATCTAATTAACTCCAAATGTCGTTATAATTGATCGATTTACTTATGCAATAATCTTTGTCACAACACCGGCGCCAACGGTTCGGCCGCCTTCGCGAATCGCGAATCGCAAACCTTCTTCCATAGCGATCTCGGTGATCAACTCTACTGTCATCTTGACATTGTCGCCCGGCATAACCATCTCGGTGCCTTCCGGCAATGTCGCCATACCCGTCACGTCCGTGGTACGAAAGTAAAACTGCGGACGATAGCCGTTAAAAAACGGCGTGTGACGGCCACCTTCTTCTTTGCTCAACACGTACACTTCGGCTTCAAATTTCGTGTGCGGCGTAATCGAGCCCGGTTTTGATACTACCTGTCCGCGCATCAATTCGTTCTTGTCAACGCCACGAAGCAGCAATCCCGCATTATCGCCTGCCCGACCTTCGTCCAGCAGCTTGCGAAACATCTCAACACCGGTACAGACTGATTTACGATGCGTGCCAAGACCAACGATCTCAACTTCGTCGCCGACTTTGACAATACCGCGCTCAATACGACCGGTTCCGACCGTGCCGCGGCCGGTGATCGAAAACACGTCCTCGATCGGCATCAAAAACGGTTTGTCCGTATCGCGTTCCGGCGTCGGAATATAATCATCGATGGCATCAATCAGCTCTTGAATACAATTCCACTCCGAACCGGAAAAATCGCCCTGAACGCCCTTCTCCATCGCCAACAGCGCAGAACCCTTGACGACCGGAAGATCATCGCCCGGAAATTCATAGGAGGACAGCAGCTCACGAACTTCTAGCTCGACCAGTTCGAGAAGTTCAGGATCATCAACCTGGTCGGTCTTGTTCATAAAGACGACGATCGACGGTACGTTCACCTGGCGCGCCAACAAAATGTGTTCGCGAGTCTGCGGCATCGGGCCGTCAGCAGCCGATACGACCAGAATCGAACCGTCCATCTGCGCAGCACCCGTGATCATGTTCTTGATATAGTCCGCGTGTCCGGGACAGTCTACGTGCGCATAGTGACGTTTCTCACTCTGATACTCGACGTGCGCTGTATTGATCGTGATGCCGCGGGCCTTTTCTTCCGGGGCATTGTCAATTTCATCGTACTTTTTCACATCCGCCTGGCCTTTGCTCGCCAGGTACATCGTGATTGCTGCGGTCAATGTGGTCTTGCCATGGTCGACATGACCGATCGTACCTATATTCACGTGAGGCTTGGATCGTTCAAATTTTGCCTTGGCCATCGTTAAAATCTCCTAATTTGATTTATATAAATCTTTTTTCTATATCCTAAACAACCAGCCCCATTTTTTCGAGGAGCTGCTTTGAAACTTCCTTTGAAACAACAGTGTATGTCGAAAACTGCAACATAAAAGTGGCTCGTCCTTGCGACATGTTACGTAACGCAGTTGCGTAGCCAAACATGGTTGAGAGCGGCACCTTGGCTGTGATGGTTTGATTTTCACCACGTTTGCCGTGACCACTGATGGTGGCGCGCCGACTGGCAAGATCGCTCAGGATAGAACCAAAGTAGTCTTCCGGCGTGATCACCTCAAGTTCCATGATCGGTTCCATCAGAACTGGTTTGGCTTTGCGAATCGCATCCTGAAGGGCCATCGAACCGGCAATCTTGAAAGACAGCTCGGAAGACTCGACATCGTCGTACGAGGCATCAACCAGACTTGCTTTGATATCGATAACCGGATAACCGGCAATTGAACCGCTCGACATCGCGTCGCGAAGGCCATCTTCCACCGGTTTGATAAACTCTCGTGGAATCACACCCGGCTCAAGTTCATTGTTGAACTCAAAGATCGTTCCGGGTTGACCGGGTTCAACATCAATCACGATGTGAGCAAACTGACCTTTGCCGCCGCCTTGCCGTTCAAAACGCATGTCGGTTCTAACTTTTTCCGTAATGGTCTCGCGATACGCGACCATGGGCTTACCGATATTGGCTTGCACTTTAAATTCACGCAACAAACGATCAGCGATAATTTCAAGATGCAGCTCGCCCATTCCGGAGATCAGCATCTGCCCTGTTTCGGGATCGATACGAACCTGGAATGTCGGGTCTTCTTCAGCCAGGGCATCGAGCGCATTCTCCAACTTTTCCTCATCGGCCTTTGACTTCGGCTCGATGGACACGGAGATGACCGGAATCGGAAAAACCACATCTTCAAGAAGAAGCGGATGTTTGGGATCAACAAGCGTATCGCCTGTTTTCGTTTCGCGCAATCCAACCACGGCGACGATGTCGCCAACCGAAGCTTCCTTGACATCATGCTGCTTGTTTGATGACATGATCAGCAATCGACCGAGGCGCTCTTTCTTTTTGGTTCGCGGATTCAGCACCGATTCACCGGCCACGACTTTTCCAGAGTACACCCGGCAGAAAGTCAACTTGCCGACATAGGGATCGGTTTGAATCTTGAACGCCAGCGCCGTGAACGGCTCATCCTCTGACGGCCGGCGTTCCTCCACTTTATTCGTGTAAGGATTTTCGCCATGCACCTGAGGAACATCAAGCGGACTCGGAAGATAACCGACGATCGCATCGAGCAGTTTTTGTACGCCTTTATTGCGAACTGCCGCGCCACAAAGGACCGGCACGGCACGCGCACCGAGCGTCACCTTTCGAATCGCACCGTGAATCTCTTTTTCGGAAATCTCTTCACCTGACAAGTACTTTTCAAGAACAGCATCATCGTGATCAGAAATCGTCTCGAGCATTCGAACTCGATAATCCTGAGCTTTTGCTATCATATCGTCAGGAATATCAACTTCTTCCCATGTTGCTCCAAGCGTCTCTTCATCATACTTGAGCATTTTCATGCGAACGAGATCAATGATGCCCGAAAAAGTATCACTCGCGCCGACCGGCAATTCGATCACAAGCGGATTGGTGTGCAACCGGGTCCGCATCATCGACACGGCATTGTAAAAATCTGCGCCGAGTCGATCCATCTTGTTAATAAACGCGATGCGTGGGATATGATATCGGTCCGCTTGCAACCACACTGTCTCGGATTGCGGCTCAACACCACCCACAGCGCAAAACACAGCTACTGCGCCATCTAAAACTCTCAAAGAACGTTCGACCTCCGCGGTAAAATCGACATGACCGGGAGTGTCGATAATATTGATATGGAATCCATTCCATTCACAGGATATGGCAGCAGACGTAATCGTGATACCTCGCTCCCGCTCCTGTTCCATCCAATCCATTGTCGCGGCGCCATCATCAACTTCACCAATCCTGTGAACCTTTCCGGTGTAATACAGAATCCGTTCGGTTGTGGTGGTCTTACCGGCATCGATGTGAGCCATGATGCCGATATTTCTCATTTTTTGCAGCGATTTTGGTTTGGGCATAAAAAAACCATTTACTCTAAGATTGCCCGTCATTGTGTAGTGAAAGACACAAGACGCGACACGTTCAACCTTACAGCAAATGGTTTTGTATGTGTGCGCCAAGGTCTTACAACTACTTTCCAATCCGACCAAGGGTCATTTTTGGACTGGAGTTGGACTGCAAGACTGGCTTAAAATATCAGCATTATTACCACTTAAAGTGGGCGAAAGCCTTGTTCGCTTCAGCCATCTTGTGGGTATCTTCACGCTTTTTAATCGAAGAACCTTCTTTATTAAAGGCGGCCAAAATTTCGCCGGCCAAACGCTCGGCCATTGTTTTTTCCGAACGACCTTTTGCGTAAGAAATCACCCAGCGAATCGCCAAAGCCTGCTGACGATCACGACGCACTTCAACCGGCACCTGATATGTGGCACCGCCAACGCGGCGAGATCGCACTTCAAGAACAGGCTTTACATTCTCGATTGCTTTTTCAAAGACCTGAATGCCGTCGGAACCGTTCTTTTTATTGGCGATATCGATGGCATTATAAAATATTTTTTCAGCAACACTACGCTTGCCACCCTTCAACAAGCCGTTGATGAATTTCGTAACCAGAACATTATGATATTTTGGATCTGGTAATACTTTTCTTTTTGCAGCGCTTTTTCTTCTCGGCATTTTTCTATTTTACTTTGAATAAATAAATAATTCTTATTTCATCTTTGCGCCATATTTGGAGCGCCCTTTTTTCCTGTCCGCAACTCCACTCGTATCCAAAACACCACGGATGACGTGATAACGTACACCAGGCAAATCCTTAATACGACCGCCACGGATCAAAACAATGGAGTGCTCTTGCAAATTGTGTCCCTCGCCCGGAATATAGGCTGTAACCTCAAAACCATTAACGAGACGAACACGAGCAACCTTTCTCAAGGCTGAATTCGGTTTTTTTGGCGTCGTCGTATAAACTCTTGTACAGACTCCCCGCTTTTGCGGTGCTCCTACCAGAGCTGGAGCGGTACCTTTTTTCACGATACGCTTACGTCCGTGTCGGACGAGTTGATTAAGCGTAGGCACTTTACCTCCTGTTTTTTACAAAGCCTGTTAAGGTAATAATTTATTCTTTTATACGCAAGCTATTTTTATGCATTTATCGTTTAAATTTAATTTTTCTGCACTTTTATGCAAAAAATTTCCGCAATACGATGCTCTGCATTGCGGAAAAACACCTAATATTAGATTTGATGAACATACTAGTCTTCGGATTCAGAGTCCTCTAACACTGTATCGACAACGTCGTCATCAAGTTCTTCATCAAGATAGAGATCCGGTCCGGTCACGCGCAAATCATTAAACTTGCGAATACCCGTTCCGGCGGGAATCATGTGACCCATAATAACATTTTCTTTCAAGCCGTACAACTTGTCAACCTTGCCCTCAACCGATGCATCGGTCAAAACGCGCGTTGTCTCCTGGAAGGAGGCGGCTGACAAGAAGCTTTCAGTTGTTAGCGATGCTTTGGTAATACCAAGCAACAACGGCTGGAATGTCGCGGGTTGAGCCGGACGAGTTTGCGGTACTGCGCCGCCTTCAGCTTTTATCGCATCGGCAGCTTCACGCAATTCACTGGCCACAACAACTTCGCCGTCAAAGTAGTTTGAATCACCTTTTTCTGTCACAACGACATAATGGCGAATATCTTCATTTTCTCGCAAGAAACGAAGACGATCAACCTGATCGCCCGGCAGATAGCGAGTGTCACCCGGCTCTTCAATCTTGACTTTCTGCAACATCTGGCGGACGATTACCTCGATGTGCTTATCATTTATGCGCACACCTTGCAGACGGTAGACTTCCTGAATTTCGTTAACCAGATATTCCTGAACTTTATTGGCACCCATAATGGCCAAAATATCATGCGGAGCGACCGAACCTTCGGAGAGTTTTTCACCCGCATGGACAAAATCACCATCATGAACGAGAATATGCTTACCGTAGGGAATGAGGTAAATTTTTTCCTCATGGCCATCTTCCGAAGTGATGTGAATGCGGCGAACACCGCGTTTCAGTTCACCAAACTGAACGATGCCGTCAATTTCACTAACGACGGCCGGTTCTTTCGGCTTGCGAGCTTCAAACAATTCCGCAACTCGCGGCAAACCACCGGTAATATCGCGCGTTTTTGAAATCTCGCGCGGAATTTTTACCAGCGCATCACCGGCCAGAATTTCTTCACCATCATTGACCTGCAGAAACGATCCGACCGGAAGAACAAAACCGGCAACTTTTTCGCCGTTTTCATCCATAATGGAAACAGTCGGGTTCAAGTTGCGACTGCGCGTTTCAATAATCACGCGTTGGCGCATACCGGTCGTCTCGTCCAACTCTTCGCGGAACGTCGTCCCTTCGATGATGTCAATGAACTTGGCTCTACCAGCATTCGTTGAAACGATGCTGGCGGTATAGGGATCCCATTTAAAGATAATATCCCCTTTATGCACTTTATCGCCGGGGCGAACCAGAACACTCGCCGCATACGGCACCGTAAGACGTTCGACAACACGGTTATCGTCATCAACAATTTTGACGCGACCACTACGGCCAAGGGAGATGACTTCCTCTTCGCGTTCAACCACGCGCAGGTTATCCCATTCGATCGTGCCGTCCATTTTGGCGATAACTTGCGATTGCGCCGCAATACGCGATGCGGTACCACCGATATGGAAGGTACGCAGCGTCAACTGTGTGCCGGGCTCGCCGATGGATTGAGCGGCCATAACGCCAACCGTCTCACCGATATTGACCATCTTGCCGGTCGCCAAATTACGTCCGTAGCAAAGCGCGCATACACCACGCGGCGATTCGCACGTAAGTACCGAACGAATCATGACATTCTCAATACCGGAATCGGTAATCTCATTTGCCAAATCTTCCGAAATCATCTGGCCGGATTCAATGATAATATCACCACTCTCCGGATGGAACACTTCTTCCGCGGCAACACGACCGGAGATACGGTCGACCATGGATTCGATGACTTCCTCACCTTCCTTCAAGTCGCCAACGCGCAGACCAAGGATGGTCCCGCAATCGATTTCCGTGATGATGACATCCTGGGCCACATCAACAAGACGGCGAGTCAGGTAGCCGGCATCGGCTGTTTTCAGCGCCGTATCGGCCAGACCTTTACGCGCGCCGTGTGTCGAAATAAAATATTCAAGCATCGAAAGACCTTCACGGAAGTTGGCCGTGATCGGACTTTCAATGATTTCACCCATTGAACCGGTCATTTTCTTTTGCGGTTTCGCCATCAAGCCACGCATACCGGCGAGCTGACGTATCTGCTCTTTGGATCCACGAGCGCCCGAATCGGCCATCATGAAAATCGGATTAAAGCCCTGGCGATCCCTGGAAAGTGTCTGAAACATCTTTTCAGCGACATTGCTGGTGGTATGGGTCCAGATGTCAATGATCTGGTTGTAACGTTCGCCATCGGTGATGATGCCGCGCTCGTAGCGTTTCTGAATGGTTTCAACGGCCTTGAAGGCTTCATCCAGCAGAATTTGTTTTTCTTCCGGAACGATAACATCATAAATGCCGATACTCGAGCCGGATTTCATCGCAAAATTAAAACCGACCTGTTTGATTTGATCGAGCATTTTGGCTGTACGATAATTGCCAATCAAACCATAGGCTTTAGCGATGAGCGCTTCCATACCTTTTTTGGTGAGGAGCGTATTGACAAAACCAAGTTCGTCCGGCAAAATTTCATTAAAGATGACGCGCCCAACGGTCGTTTCAATAATCTCGCCGTTGATGCGAACTCTGATCGCCGCATTGAGGTGCACACGATCATCATCATAAGCAATCCGCACTTCGCCGGTTGAGGAGAACAACATGCCCTCGCCCTTGACGCCGGTGCGTTTTTTCGTCAAATAATAGATGCCCAAAACCATGTCCTGGCTCGGAATAGCGAGCGGACGACCATGCGCCGGTGACAACAAGTTGTGGCTCGACAGCATTAAAATCTTGGTCTCAATTTGGGCATAAAAAGATAACGGCACGTGCACGGCCATCTGGTCGCCGTCAAAGTCAGCATTAAACGCCGAGCAGACGAGCGGATGCAGGTGGATGGCCTTGCCTTCAACCAGAACCGGTTGAAACGCCTGGATACCAAGCCTGTGCAAGGTAGGCGCGCGGTTGAGCATGATCGGATGATCTTCGATAATTTCTTCGAGGATATCCCACACTTCCGGTCCACGGCGCTCGACCTGCTTTTTGGCGCTCTTGACGGTTTTCACCAAACCGCGTTCCACCAATTTTCGAATGACAAACGGTTTGAACAATTCCAGTGCCATATCTTTGGGCAGACCGGCTTCATGCAAATTCAATTCGGGACCGACCACAATAACCGAACGACCGGAATAGTCGATACGTTTACCGAGCAAGTTTTGGCGAAAACGGCCTTGTTTACCGCGCAGCATATCGGACAGACTTTTGAGCGCGCGGTTGCCGTCGCTGCGAACTGCGGAGGTCTTGCGGCCATTATCAAACAACGAATCCACGGCTTCCTGCAGCATTCTCTTTTCATTGCGGAGAATAACTTCGGGAGCGCGGATTTCGAGCAATTTTTTCAAACGATTATTACGAATAATAACGCGGCGATAGAGATCATTCAAATCCGATGTCGCGAACCGACCACCTTCCAACGGTACGAGCGGACGCAATTCCGGCGGAATCACCGGAACGACGGTCATCACCATCCAGTCGGGTCGATTTTCCTGGCGAGCATTGGCGCGGCGAAACGCTTCAACGACTTTGAGCCGTTTTAACGCATCGGTCCGGCGCTGGATCGAGGTCTCGGTCGCAACAGCGATGCGCAGATCTTTGGCCAGGCCGTCGAGATCAATCTTTTTCAGCAGTTCCAGAACAGCTTGTCCGCCCATCTCGGCGCGGAACCGTTGTTCCTCGGGCAGCTCGTTCTCGGCGTCGTGCAACTCGGCAACAAGATCGAGATACTCCTCCTCGGTCAACAGATCATTCATCTCAAGCCCACTGGTGCCGGGATTGATGACGACATAATTTTCGTAATAGATCACCCGCTCAAGGTTCTTCATACTCATGCCGAGCACGTAGCCGGCCTTGGACGGTAATGACTTCCAGTACCAAATATGCACGACAGGGACAGCCAGGGAGATGTGTCCCATGCGTTCCCGACGAACACTTTTGGTCGTCACTTCAACGCCACAACGGTCACAGACAATGCCCTTGTAACGGATTCGTTTGTATTTACCACAGTGACATTCATAATCACGAACCGGACCGAAAATCTTTTCGCAGAAAAGTCCGTCTTTTTCCGGTTTGAAGGAGCGATAATTAATTGTCTCCGGTTTGGTCACTTCGCCGTGAGATCTTTCCAGAATCTTGTCCGGCGAGGACAAACCAATATAGATGGCGTTAAATTTTGTACTACCTGTCGGAGATTCAGATCCGATCATTGTATTCAAATTATCACCTCCAAAAACTCAATGTGAGCCTGGCATTAGTAGCCACGAACACTAATCTTCTTCTTTTTCGTTAATCAACTGAACATCCAGACCGAGGCCTTGCAGCTCTCGGATAAGAACATTAAAAGATTCGGGCAAGCCCGGATCCGGAATATTCTCTCCTTTGACAATAGCTTCATAGGTTCTGGAACGTCCACGTACATCATCACTCTTGACCGTAAGGATTTCCTGCAGCGTATGCGCCGCACCGTACGCTTCGAGCGCCCACACTTCCATTTCACCGAAGCGCTGGCCGCCGAATTGCGCCTTACCGCCAAGGGGCTGCTGTGTGATTAACGAGTATGGGCCAATGGAACGAGCGTGGATTTTGTCCTCAACCAGGTGAGACAGCTTGAGAATGTAGATCATACCCACGGTCACTTCCTCGGAGAACGGTTCGCCGGTTCGGCCATCATACAACTGAATTTTACCGTTTTCCGGCAATCCGGCTTTATCCATCTCGTCTTGAACCTCAGCAAGCGACGCGCCGTCAAATACGGGCGTGGCGAAATTGAAGCCGAGTTTGTCGGCCGCCCAACCGAGGTTGGTTTCGAGAATTTGGCCGAGGTTCATACGCGACGGCACGCCCAGCGGGTTGAGCACAATGTCAACCGGCGTACCATCCGGCAGGTACGGCATGTCCTCAATCGGCACGATCTTGGAGACCACGCCTTTGTTTCCATGTCGACCGGCCATTTTATCGCCGACCATCAGTTTACGTTTTTTCGCCACATAAACTTTGGCCAGTTGCGTAATGCCCGGCGGCAATTCGTCACCAACAACAACTTTGAACTTGTTCAGCTCGTACTCGTCGTCAATCTTTTTGATCTTTGCCTTATAGCGGGCCAAAATCTTGTGGACGAGCTCATTCACCGCATCCTCAGTTGTCAACGGCTGGGTGAAATCAATATCATCAAAACTTAGCTTTTCAAAATGAGACGAACCCAGCTTGGTATTGGCCTTGATCAAAACTTTGCCGGAAACGGTATCTCGAATTCCAGCGCTCAAGGTGCCTTCAAGGACAGCGGCGATTTTTTCATCCCGCATCTTTCGGGCTTTGGATTTGGAGCGTTCGGCCCACAGATCGAGCGCATCGAGATCTTCTTTATCTTTCTTTTTCGTATCCGCATCTTTTTTCTTGCGGGTGAAAAGATTTGTATCAATGACGATACCTTTGAGACCCGGCGAGCCTTTCAACGACGCATCCTTCACATCGCCGGCTTTTTCACCAAAGATGGCTTTGAGCAATTTTTCTTCCGGCGTCGGATCAGTTTCACCCTTGGGCGTCACTTTGCCAACGAGAATATCGCCTGCATGAACTTCGGCGCCGATTCGAATGATTCCGTTATCGTCCAAATTGCGCGTCGCCTCTTCGCTGACGTTGGGAATTTCACGCGTCAGTTCTTCTTCGCCGCGTTTGGTATCGCGAACTTGCAATTCAAATTCTTCAATATGTACTGAAGTATAAACATCATCCCGAACCACTCGTTCCGAAATGACGATAGCATCTTCAAAGTTATAACCGCGCCAGGGCATAAACGCCACCAACACATTACGTCCAAGAGCGAGCTCGCCTTTGTCGGTCGAATGCCCATCGGCAATAACTTGACCTTTTTTGATCGTTTCGCCTTCAGCCACAATGGGACGTTGATTAACGCAGGTATCCTGGTTGGTTCTCTTAAATTTGGTCAGCGTATAGACCACGCGATCCGACTCGTCAAAATCCAGCAGCTCTTCCACTTCATTGGCTTTGCTGGTGGTTTTTGCCTTGCGGATAACGATGGTTGTCGCGTCAACTTTTTCGACCACACCGTCAACATCGCTGCAAATGACAGCTCGCGAATCCTTGGCCACCTTGGCTTCCATGCCGGTACCGACCATGGGTGCCTCCGGAACCAAAAGCGGCACCGCCTGGCGCTGCATGTTTGATCCCATGAGCGCGCGGTTGGCGTCGTCATGTTCCAGAAACGGAATGAGCGCCGCCGCGGCGGAGACGATCTGGTTCGGCGATACGTCCATATAATTGACTTCTTTGGGCGGCACAATCGGGAATTCACCGCGATGACGACATTTCACCCGATCGTTGACGTATTTACCGTCTTCGCCGATCGGGGCGTTTGCCTGCGCGACAATTTTTTCCTCTTCATCATCTGCGGTCAAAAAATCAATGTGATCAGTCGGCGTACCATCCTCAACGCGGCGGTACGGCGCTTCAATAAAACCAAAATCATTGATCCGCGCATATGTGGTCAACGAGGAGATCAGACCGATGTTCGGACCTTCCGGCGTCTCAATCGGACAGAGACGGCCATAGTGTGTATAGTGAACATCACGAACCTCAAAACCGGCGCGTTCGCGCGTCAGACCACCGGGGCCGAGCGCCGACAAACGGCGTTTGTGGGTCATTTCGGCGAGAGGATTCGTTTGATCCATAAACTGGGACAACTGGCTTGTGCCGAAAAATGTATTAATAACGGACAAAATCGTCCGGGCATTGACAAGATCTTGCGGCGTTGGATTTTCACTTTCGCGCAGGTTCATACGCTCTTTGATCGTACGCGCCATACGGGACAATCCAACCATCATTTGCGCTCCCAACTGCTCGCCAACGGTTCGAACACGTCGGTTGCCGAGATGGTCAATATCGTCAGCATTTTTCTTGCCCTGCCGTAAATCCATAAGGTAATGAATAATGCCGATGATATCTTCTTTGGTCAGCGCCAAATTTTTGTTTTCGATATCGAGACCAAGTTTTTTATTCAGCCGATGGCGGCCGACATCACCAAGCTCATAACGCTTGGGATTAAAGAACAGGCGCTCGATCAACTGCTTGGCGGTATCGCTGTCCGGCGGTTCACCGGAACGCAACTGGCGATAAATGAGATCCAGCGCTTCGGTTTGATTGTGCGTCGGATCTTTTTGCAAGGTATTGCTGATGATATCCTGACCGAGAAATTTGTCGGTCTCCAAAATATCAATTGAATCCAGACCGAGTGCCAGAAGGATATCGAGTTTGTCTACCGTCAGTTCCGTATACCGATCGAGAATAACCTCGCCGGTGTCCATATCAATGATATCCTCAACAACGCGGGCGCCCAAATGCGATTCAAGCGTTTTACGTTTGACATCAATGGACGAGACAACATTGAACGCGTCCAATATTTCTCGATCCGTCGAATAACCGATAGCACGCAACATTGTGGTGGCGAGGAATTTTTTACGCCGATCGATATAGACATTCATCAAATCGTAAATGTCCGTGGTAAACTCGATCCACGATCCTCGCAAAGGAATAATCCGGGCGGAATAGAGTTTCGTTCCGTTCGGATGGATAATTTCGTCAAAAAACACACCGGGAGAGCGATGCAACTGACTGACGATGATGCGCTCGGCGCCGTTGATGATGAACGTCCCTTTATTGGTCATATAGGGGATATTGCCCAAATAGACCACTTGCTCGATGGAATTGGCGAGCGGATTCTCGGCATCATATTCGTCTTTGATGGAAAGACGAAGTTTTGCTTTTAGAGAAACCGAATAGGTCGTCCCTCTTTCCTGGCACTCTATAACTGAATACTTGGGGGGTTCCACATAGTATTCAATAAAATCCAGTTCAAAATTTTCCCGGCTGTCCACAATGGGAAAAATACTCTCGAACACAGCCTGAATACCCGTACTGGTACGTTCCTGCGGCAGCGTATTCGCCTGGAGAAAATCATCGAATGATTTTAGCTGAATGTCGAGGAGATCCGGTAATTCGGCAGCGGCGGGAATTTTTGAAAAAGACTTGCGAACTCTTTTTTGTCCGATTGCCAAAGATTTCACTCCCTTTGATGGGTTAATAATACTCAAAAACCGGGCTGGAGAAATTGAATACTCTAGCCCGGTTTCATATCTTTATGCGATGTTGTCGAACTTATTTGATTTCGACTTCGGCACCCGCTTCTTCGAGTTTAGCTTTGACTTGCTCAGCTTCTTCTTTGGTGACGCCTTTTTTCACGTCACTCGGTGCGCCGTCAACCAAATCTTTGGCTTCTTTGAGGCCAAGATCGGTCAAACCGCGAACAACCTTGATGACCTGGATTTTCTGAGCGCCGGCGCTCTTCAATACAACATCAAACTCGGTTTGTTCTTCAACAACAGCAGCTTCGCCACCGGCAGCAGCGCCGGGAGCAGCAACAGCCACAGGAGCGGCGGCAGTAACACCAAAACGGTCTTCCAATGCTTTGACCAATTTTGACAGTTGAAGGACTGTCATCTCTTCTATAGCCGTCAAGATTTCAGCGATCTTGGGATCGTCAATCTTTACTTCTTGTTCTTCAACTTGAACATCTTTTTCTTCGGGCATTTCTACCTCCCGTTAGCGTTAAGTTTATAAATAATTAACTTTCTTTTTTCTCTCGAACAGCGTCTAACGTGTAGACGAGCTTTCTAATGACGCCTTGCAATCCACCAACCAGGCCGGTCAACGGAGCGGCAATGCCGCCCACCACCTGGGCAATAAGAACTTCGCGCGGTGGAATATTTTTCATTGATTCGGCTTCGGCAGCGGTTAAGACTTGGCCTTCGACAACGGCGCCTTTGATTTCCGGCTTGCCCTTTTCTTTGTGTTGCTTGATAAAATCGACAATAACACGAACAGGGGCAACCGGATCGCTATTGGCCAATGCCAAACCTGTCGGACCGGTCAGATATGGAATCATCTCATCCAGGCCGACTTCCTTGCATGAGCGTCTGGCCAGTGTATTTTTCACAACCATATACGAGACATCGGCGTTGCGAAAATTACGACGAAGTTGGGTGATTTCTTCAACGTCCAAACCGGAAAAGTCGGTGAGAAAAACACCTTTTGCCGCTTTTAGACCTTCCGTAATCTCTTCAACTCTTTTAATTTTCTCTGGTTGAGGCATTTTATTACATTCCTTCACAAATTGGCTGATTATGCCGCTTCACTAATCGTATTTTTATCTACCTTGACGCCAGGTCCCATGGTGCTGGACAGGCTCACATTTCGAATGTAGATTCCTTTTGCCGTCGCCGGTTTCAGACGATTGATCACGTCCATAAAGGCCTGAATATTCTGCTTGAGCTGATCATTCGAAAATGATTTTTTGCCGATGGCAGAATGGACAATACCATACTTATCAACGCGAAAATCAATTTTACCGGCTTTGGATTCCTGAACAGCTTTGCCGACCTCAAAAGTCACGGTACCGACTTTCGGATTCGGCATCAAGCCGCGGGGACCCAGGACACGGCCGAGTTTACCGGCCATTCCCATGACATCAGGCGTAGCAATAACGACGTCAAAATCAAACCAGCCACCTTGAATTTTTTCGATCAAGTCTTCACCGCCAACATAATCCGCGCCGGCTGCTTTTGCTTCAGCCTCTTTGTCGCCTTTTGTCAAGACGCACACGCGAACTTGCTTGCCGGTGCCGGCAGGTAAATTTACGGTACCACGAACCATCTGATCAGCTTTTCTTGGATCGACACCAAGACGGACACTGATCTCAACCGACTCGTCAAACTTGGCCGTTGACGTATCGTGGACGAGCTTGATCGCTTCATCCAGCGAATACATTGTGCCGCGTTTCACTTTACCGGCGGATTCATTATATCTTTTGCTACGTTTCATTATTTCTCCGTATATGAATTCTGTAGAGTTCTCCGAAACGGACTAGCCCTCTACCAGGATTCCCATGCTTCTCGCAGTTCCCTCAATCTGGCGCATGGCCATCTCGATATCGTTGGCATTCAGATCTTCCATCTTGGTCTCGGCAATCTCTTTAACCTGATCGCGCGTGACACTGCCAACTTTGTTTCGATTCGGCTCACCGGATCCTTTTTCCAAACCGGCTGCGATACGCAACAGCACAGCGGCCGGCGGGGTCTTGGTAATGAACGTAAACGTATGATCCTGATAAACCGTTATGATGACGGGGATAATAAGCCCTTGCCTATCCTGCGTCTTGGCATTAAACGCTTTACAGAACTCCATGATGTTCACACCGTGCTGACCCAATGCAGGACCAACTGGCGGGGAAGGATTTGCGCTTCCCGCGGGAATCTGCAACTTGATTGTTCCGATTACCTTTTTCGCCATTCTGAATTTTCCTAAGATTCCAGTTCAACCTGTAGAAAATCCAACTCTACAGGCGTTGCTCGGCCAAAGATACTTACCATGACTTTGACTTTATTCTTCTCTTCGTTAACGCCTTCGACAAAACCCGTGAAGTCTGTAAAAGGTCCATCAACGACTTTGATCGGATCGCCTACATGGAACGGTACACTTCCGCGATCCTTGCCACCATCTCGACCGATAATTCTATCCGCTTCCTCCGGCTTGAGAGGAATCGGCTCGTTTTTGCGACCGACAAAGTTGGTTACGCCGGGTGTGTTCAGCACCAAGTGTCGCGTTTGCTTGTCAAAAACCATGTGTACAAGCATGTAGCCGGGGAACATGATTTTGGTACGAGTGCGTTTTTTGCCATCACGCATCTCGGTGATGTCTTCGGACGGGATGATGATGTTATCGATCCGTTCCGACAGACCGGCATGTTGCGCCTCGTTTTCCAGATATGCTTTTACCTTGTTCTCGTGTCCCGAGAGCACATGGATCGCATACCATTTTGCTTCATTTTCCACGCATTCAACCTTTAAGGTTTTACGATTCCGGCTTAGTAAATCAGATTCAACAACCACGACAACAAGTGGTCAACAACATAAATGAATAGAGCGAAAAAAAGGGAAACAAGAATGACGATCCAAGTTTGCCCTTTCAACTCCTGGCGCGATGGCCAACTGACTTTCGACATCTCCGTACGAACTTCCTGGAGAAACTTTGTCGCTTTCGCTATCATAGCATTCCGTTCTGTATATTGATTGTTACTGTTGGAGTCTATAAAAATGAGCAGGCCTGGAGGGACTCGAACCCCCAACCCCTGGATTTGGAGTCCAGTGCACTAGCCAATTGTGCTACAGGCCTACTGTGTTCTCAAATACGAAAAATACTATCGTGTTTCTTTGTGTATCGTTCGTTTATCGCACCATTTACAGTACTTTTTGAACTCTACACGACCAGAGTGTTTCCGTTTGTTTTTATCAGTCGAGTAATTCCGACGTTTGCATTCGGTACACTCTAAAATAACCAGATCTCTCATCAGATTAACCGTTATCTTTTTATATTAAGCAATAATCTTTGTCACAACACCGGCGCCAACGGTTCGGCCGCCTTCGCGAATCGCGAATCGCAAACCTTCTTCCATAGCGATCTCGGTGATCAACTCTACTGTCATCTTGACATTGTCGCCCGGCATAACCATCTCGGTGCCTTCCGGCAATGTCGCCATACCCGTCACGTCCGTGGTACGAAAGTAAAACTGCGGACGATAGCCGTTAAAAAACGGCGTGTGACGGCCACCTTCTTCTTTGCTCAACACGTACACTTCGGCTTCAAATTTCGTGTGCGGCGTAATCGAGCCCGGTTTTGATACTACCTGTCCGCGCATCAATTCGTTCTTGTCAACGCCACGAAGCAGCAATCCCGCATTATCGCCTGCCCGACCTTCGTCCAGCAGCTTGCGAAACATCTCAACACCGGTACAGACTGATTTACGATGCGTGCCAAGACCAACGATCTCAACTTCGTCGCCGACTTTGACAATACCGCGCTCAATACGACCGGTTCCGACCGTGCCGCGGCCGGTGATCGAAAACACGTCCTCGATCGGCATCAAAAACGGTTTGTCCGTATCGCGTTCCGGCGTCGGAATATAATCATCGATGGCATCAATCAGCTCTTGAATACAATTCCACTCCGAACCGGAAAAATCGCCCTGAACGCCCTTCTCCATCGCCAACAGCGCAGAACCCTTGACGACCGGAAGATCATCGCCCGGAAATTCATAGGAGGACAGCAGCTCACGAACTTCTAGCTCGACCAGTTCGAGAAGTTCAGGATCATCAACCTGGTCGGTCTTGTTCATAAAGACGACGATCGACGGTACGTTCACCTGGCGCGCCAACAAAATGTGTTCGCGAGTCTGCGGCATCGGGCCGTCAGCAGCCGATACGACCAGAATCGAACCGTCCATCTGCGCAGCACCCGTGATCATGTTCTTGATATAGTCCGCGTGTCCGGGACAGTCTACGTGCGCATAGTGACGTTTCTCACTCTGATACTCGACGTGCGCTGTATTGATCGTGATGCCGCGGGCCTTTTCTTCCGGGGCATTGTCAATTTCATCGTACTTTTTCACATCCGCCTGGCCTTTGCTCGCCAGGTACATCGTGATTGCTGCGGTCAATGTGGTCTTGCCATGGTCGACATGACCGATCGTACCTATATTCACGTGAGGCTTGGATCGTTCAAATTTTGCCTTGGCCATCGTTAAAATCTCCTAATTTGATTTATATAAATCTTTTTTCTATATCCTAAACAACCAGCCCCATTTTTTCGAGGAGCTGCTTTGAAACTTCCTTTGAAACAACAGTGTATGTCGAAAACTGCAACATAAAAGTGGCTCGTCCTTGCGACATGTTACGTAACGCAGTTGCGTAGCCAAACATGGTTGAGAGCGGCACCTTGGCTGTGATGGTTTGATTTTCACCACGTTTGCCGTGACCACTGATGGTGGCGCGCCGACTGGCAAGATCGCTCAGGATAGAACCAAAGTAGTCTTCCGGCGTGATCACCTCAAGTTCCATGATCGGTTCCATCAGAACTGGTTTGGCTTTGCGAATCGCATCCTGAAGGGCCATCGAACCGGCAATCTTGAAAGACAGCTCGGAAGACTCGACATCGTCGTACGAGGCATCAACCAGACTTGCTTTGATATCGATAACCGGATAACCGGCAATTGAACCGCTCGACATCGCGTCGCGAAGGCCATCTTCCACCGGTTTGATAAACTCTCGTGGAATCACACCCGGCTCAAGTTCATTGTTGAACTCAAAGATCGTTCCGGGTTGACCGGGTTCAACATCAATCACGATGTGAGCAAACTGACCTTTGCCGCCGCCTTGCCGTTCAAAACGCATGTCGGTTCTAACTTTTTCCGTAATGGTCTCGCGATACGCGACCATGGGCTTACCGATATTGGCTTGCACTTTAAATTCACGCAACAAACGATCAGCGATAATTTCAAGATGCAGCTCGCCCATTCCGGAGATCAGCATCTGCCCTGTTTCGGGATCGATACGAACCTGGAATGTCGGGTCTTCTTCAGCCAGGGCATCGAGCGCATTCTCCAACTTTTCCTCATCGGCCTTTGACTTCGGCTCGATGGACACGGAGATGACCGGAATCGGAAAAACCACATCTTCAAGAAGAAGCGGATGTTTGGGATCAACAAGCGTATCGCCTGTTTTCGTTTCGCGCAATCCAACCACGGCGACGATGTCGCCAACCGAAGCTTCCTTGACATCATGCTGCTTGTTTGATGACATGATCAGCAATCGACCGAGGCGCTCTTTCTTTTTGGTTCGCGGATTCAGCACCGATTCACCGGCCACGACTTTTCCAGAGTACACCCGGCAGAAAGTCAACTTGCCGACATAGGGATCGGTTTGAATCTTGAACGCCAGCGCCGTGAACGGCTCATCCTCTGACGGCCGGCGTTCCTCCACTTTATTCGTGTAAGGATTTTCGCCATGCACCTGAGGAACATCAAGCGGACTCGGAAGATAACCGACGATCGCATCGAGCAGTTTTTGTACGCCTTTATTGCGAACTGCCGCGCCACAAAGGACCGGCACGGCACGCGCACCGAGCGTCACCTTTCGAATCGCACCGTGAATCTCTTTTTCGGAAATCTCTTCACCTGACAAGTACTTTTCAAGAACAGCATCATCGTGATCAGAAATCGTCTCGAGCATTCGAACTCGATAATCCTGAGCTTTTGCTATCATATCGTCAGGAATATCAACTTCTTCCCATGTTGCTCCAAGCGTCTCTTCATCATACTTGAGCATTTTCATGCGAACGAGATCAATGATGCCCGAAAAAGTATCACTCGCGCCGACCGGCAATTCGATCACAAGCGGATTGGTGTGCAACCGGGTCCGCATCATCGACACGGCATTGTAAAAATCTGCGCCGAGTCGATCCATCTTGTTAATAAACGCGATGCGTGGGATATGATATCGGTCCGCTTGCAACCACACTGTCTCGGATTGCGGCTCAACACCACCCACAGCGCAAAACACAGCTACTGCGCCATCTAAAACTCTCAAAGAACGTTCGACCTCCGCGGTAAAATCGACATGACCGGGAGTGTCGATAATATTGATATGGAATCCATTCCATTCACAGGATATGGCAGCAGACGTAATCGTGATACCTCGCTCCCGCTCCTGTTCCATCCAATCCATTGTCGCGGCGCCATCATCAACTTCACCAATCCTGTGAACCTTTCCGGTGTAATACAGAATCCGTTCGGTTGTGGTGGTCTTACCGGCATCGATGTGAGCCATGATGCCGATATTTCTCATTTTTTGCAGCGATTTTGGTTTGGGCATAAAAAAACCATTTACTCTAAGATTGCCCGTCATTGTGTAGTGAAAGACACAAGACGCGACACGTTCAACCTTACAGCAAATGGTTTTGTATGTGTGCGCCAAGGTCTTACAACTACTTTCCAATCCGACCAAGGGTCATTTTTGGACTGGAGTTGGACTGCAAGACTGGCTTAAAATATCAGCATTATTACCACTTAAAGTGGGCGAAAGCCTTGTTCGCTTCAGCCATCTTGTGGGTATCTTCACGCTTTTTAATCGAAGAACCTTCTTTATTAAAGGCGGCCAAAATTTCGCCGGCCAAACGCTCGGCCATTGTTTTTTCCGAACGACCTTTTGCGTAAGAAATCACCCAGCGAATCGCCAAAGCCTGCTGACGATCACGACGCACTTCAACCGGCACCTGATATGTGGCACCGCCAACGCGGCGAGATCGCACTTCAAGAACAGGCTTTACATTCTCGATTGCTTTTTCAAAGACCTGAATGCCGTCGGAACCGTTCTTTTTATTGGCGATATCGATGGCATTATAAAATATTTTTTCAGCAACACTACGCTTGCCACCCTTCAACAAGCCGTTGATGAATTTCGTAACCAGAACATTATGATATTTTGGATCTGGTAATACTTTTCTTTTTGCAGCGCTTTTTCTTCTCGGCATTTTTCTATTTTACTTTGAATAAATAAATAATTCTTATTTCATCTTTGCGCCATATTTGGAGCGCCCTTTTTTCCTGTCCGCAACTCCACTCGTATCCAAAACACCACGGATGACGTGATAACGTACACCAGGCAAATCCTTAATACGACCGCCACGGATCAAAACAATGGAGTGCTCTTGCAAATTGTGTCCCTCGCCCGGAATATAGGCTGTAACCTCAAAACCATTAACGAGACGAACACGAGCAACCTTTCTCAAGGCTGAATTCGGTTTTTTTGGCGTCGTCGTAT
The DNA here is from genome assembly GCA_964432185.1 of uncultured Cytophagia bacterium. Lineage (GTDB taxonomy): Bacteria > Zhuqueibacterota > Zhuqueibacteria > Residuimicrobiales > Krinioviventaceae > Kriniovivens. The sequence continues at coordinate 4,189 of CAYSNA010000010.1, read as the reverse complement.
AAACTCTTGTACAGACTCCCCGCTTTTGCGGTGCTCCTACCAGAGCTGGAGCGGTACCTTTTTTCACGATACGCTTACGTCCGTGTCGGACGAGTTGATTAAGCGTAGGCACTTTACCTCCTGTTTTTTACAAAGCCTGTTAAGGTAATAATTTATTCTTTTATACGCAAGCTATTTTTATGCATTTATCGTTTAAATTTAATTTTTCTGCACTTTTATGCAAAAAATTTCCGCAATACGATGCTCTGCATTGCGGAAAAACACCTAATATTAGATTTGATGAACATACTAGTCTTCGGATTCAGAGTCCTCTAACACTGTATCGACAACGTCGTCATCAAGTTCTTCATCAAGATAGAGATCCGGTCCGGTCACGCGCAAATCATTAAACTTGCGAATACCCGTTCCGGCGGGAATCATGTGACCCATAATAACATTTTCTTTCAAGCCGTACAACTTGTCAACCTTGCCCTCAACCGATGCATCGGTCAAAACGCGCGTTGTCTCCTGGAAGGAGGCGGCTGACAAGAAGCTTTCAGTTGTTAGCGATGCTTTGGTAATACCAAGCAACAACGGCTGGAATGTCGCGGGTTGAGCCGGACGAGTTTGCGGTACTGCGCCGCCTTCAGCTTTTATCGCATCGGCAGCTTCACGCAATTCACTGGCCACAACAACTTCGCCGTCAAAGTAGTTTGAATCACCTTTTTCTGTCACAACGACATAATGGCGAATATCTTCATTTTCTCGCAAGAAACGAAGACGATCAACCTGATCGCCCGGCAGATAGCGAGTGTCACCCGGCTCTTCAATCTTGACTTTCTGCAACATCTGGCGGACGATTACCTCGATGTGCTTATCATTTATGCGCACACCTTGCAGACGGTAGACTTCCTGAATTTCGTTAACCAGATATTCCTGAACTTTATTGGCACCCATAATGGCCAAAATATCATGCGGAGCGACCGAACCTTCGGAGAGTTTTTCACCCGCATGGACAAAATCACCATCATGAACGAGAATATGCTTACCGTAGGGAATGAGGTAAATTTTTTCCTCATGGCCATCTTCCGAAGTGATGTGAATGCGGCGAACACCGCGTTTCAGTTCACCAAACTGAACGATGCCGTCAATTTCACTAACGACGGCCGGTTCTTTCGGCTTGCGAGCTTCAAACAATTCCGCAACTCGCGGCAAACCACCGGTAATATCGCGCGTTTTTGAAATCTCGCGCGGAATTTTTACCAGCGCATCACCGGCCAGAATTTCTTCACCATCATTGACCTGCAGAAACGATCCGACCGGAAGAACAAAACCGGCAACTTTTTCGCCGTTTTCATCCATAATGGAAACAGTCGGGTTCAAGTTGCGACTGCGCGTTTCAATAATCACGCGTTGGCGCATACCGGTCGTCTCGTCCAACTCTTCGCGGAACGTCGTCCCTTCGATGATGTCAATGAACTTGGCTCTACCAGCATTCGTTGAAACGATGCTGGCGGTATAGGGATCCCATTTAAAGATAATATCCCCTTTATGCACTTTATCGCCGGGGCGAACCAGAACACTCGCCGCATACGGCACCGTAAGACGTTCGACAACACGGTTATCGTCATCAACAATTTTGACGCGACCACTACGGCCAAGGGAGATGACTTCCTCTTCGCGTTCAACCACGCGCAGGTTATCCCATTCGATCGTGCCGTCCATTTTGGCGATAACTTGCGATTGCGCCGCAATACGCGATGCGGTACCACCGATATGGAAGGTACGCAGCGTCAACTGTGTGCCGGGCTCGCCGATGGATTGAGCGGCCATAACGCCAACCGTCTCACCGATATTGACCATCTTGCCGGTCGCCAAATTACGTCCGTAGCAAAGCGCGCATACACCACGCGGCGATTCGCACGTAAGTACCGAACGAATCATGACATTCTCAATACCGGAATCGGTAATCTCATTTGCCAAATCTTCCGAAATCATCTGGCCGGATTCAATGATAATATCACCACTCTCCGGATGGAACACTTCTTCCGCGGCAACACGACCGGAGATACGGTCGACCATGGATTCGATGACTTCCTCACCTTCCTTCAAGTCGCCAACGCGCAGACCAAGGATGGTCCCGCAATCGATTTCCGTGATGATGACATCCTGGGCCACATCAACAAGACGGCGAGTCAGGTAGCCGGCATCGGCTGTTTTCAGCGCCGTATCGGCCAGACCTTTACGCGCGCCGTGTGTCGAAATAAAATATTCAAGCATCGAAAGACCTTCACGGAAGTTGGCCGTGATCGGACTTTCAATGATTTCACCCATTGAACCGGTCATTTTCTTTTGCGGTTTCGCCATCAAGCCACGCATACCGGCGAGCTGACGTATCTGCTCTTTGGATCCACGAGCGCCCGAATCGGCCATCATGAAAATCGGATTAAAGCCCTGGCGATCCCTGGAAAGTGTCTGAAACATCTTTTCAGCGACATTGCTGGTGGTATGGGTCCAGATGTCAATGATCTGGTTGTAACGTTCGCCATCGGTGATGATGCCGCGCTCGTAGCGTTTCTGAATGGTTTCAACGGCCTTGAAGGCTTCATCCAGCAGAATTTGTTTTTCTTCCGGAACGATAACATCATAAATGCCGATACTCGAGCCGGATTTCATCGCAAAATTAAAACCGACCTGTTTGATTTGATCGAGCATTTTGGCTGTACGATAATTGCCAATCAAACCATAGGCTTTAGCGATGAGCGCTTCCATACCTTTTTTGGTGAGGAGCGTATTGACAAAACCAAGTTCGTCCGGCAAAATTTCATTAAAGATGACGCGCCCAACGGTCGTTTCAATAATCTCGCCGTTGATGCGAACTCTGATCGCCGCATTGAGGTGCACACGATCATCATCATAAGCAATCCGCACTTCGCCGGTTGAGGAGAACAACATGCCCTCGCCCTTGACGCCGGTGCGTTTTTTCGTCAAATAATAGATGCCCAAAACCATGTCCTGGCTCGGAATAGCGAGCGGACGACCATGCGCCGGTGACAACAAGTTGTGGCTCGACAGCATTAAAATCTTGGTCTCAATTTGGGCATAAAAAGATAACGGCACGTGCACGGCCATCTGGTCGCCGTCAAAGTCAGCATTAAACGCCGAGCAGACGAGCGGATGCAGGTGGATGGCCTTGCCTTCAACCAGAACCGGTTGAAACGCCTGGATACCAAGCCTGTGCAAGGTAGGCGCGCGGTTGAGCATGATCGGATGATCTTCGATAATTTCTTCGAGGATATCCCACACTTCCGGTCCACGGCGCTCGACCTGCTTTTTGGCGCTCTTGACGGTTTTCACCAAACCGCGTTCCACCAATTTTCGAATGACAAACGGTTTGAACAATTCCAGTGCCATATCTTTGGGCAGACCGGCTTCATGCAAATTCAATTCGGGACCGACCACAATAACCGAACGACCGGAATAGTCGATACGTTTACCGAGCAAGTTTTGGCGAAAACGGCCTTGTTTACCGCGCAGCATATCGGACAGACTTTTGAGCGCGCGGTTGCCGTCGCTGCGAACTGCGGAGGTCTTGCGGCCATTATCAAACAACGAATCCACGGCTTCCTGCAGCATTCTCTTTTCATTGCGGAGAATAACTTCGGGAGCGCGGATTTCGAGCAATTTTTTCAAACGATTATTACGAATAATAACGCGGCGATAGAGATCATTCAAATCCGATGTCGCGAACCGACCACCTTCCAACGGTACGAGCGGACGCAATTCCGGCGGAATCACCGGAACGACGGTCATCACCATCCAGTCGGGTCGATTTTCCTGGCGAGCATTGGCGCGGCGAAACGCTTCAACGACTTTGAGCCGTTTTAACGCATCGGTCCGGCGCTGGATCGAGGTCTCGGTCGCAACAGCGATGCGCAGATCTTTGGCCAGGCCGTCGAGATCAATCTTTTTCAGCAGTTCCAGAACAGCTTGTCCGCCCATCTCGGCGCGGAACCGTTGTTCCTCGGGCAGCTCGTTCTCGGCGTCGTGCAACTCGGCAACAAGATCGAGATACTCCTCCTCGGTCAACAGATCATTCATCTCAAGCCCACTGGTGCCGGGATTGATGACGACATAATTTTCGTAATAGATCACCCGCTCAAGGTTCTTCATACTCATGCCGAGCACGTAGCCGGCCTTGGACGGTAAT
>CAYSNA010000009.1:26595-31825 GCA_964432185.1 uncultured Cytophagia bacterium | reverse complement strand
CGCCGGAACGCACCTGCGCCTCAACCTGCGAACCCAATAACGCGATGATCCCGGTCACCAGCAAGAGCTTTTTTATATTAAAGACATTAAACATCAACTATCTCACAATGATCATTTTTCTGAATGTCTTGGCCTGTTCTGTGTGCAGTGTGACAAGATAAACGCCGCTGCCCACCAGTTGACCGCTGTCCGTCATGCCGTTCCATACCAAAGTGTGACGCCCTGATGGATAGTCTTCGTCGAGCACATCCAAAATATGCCGACCGGACACATCAAAGATTTTTATTTGAACATGACCGGCGGGCACAACAAATTCGATGGGAATTTCTGTGGTGCCGGGCTCAACAATATTTGGCGGTACAAGATCGAATCCTGGAATGACGATCACCTGTTGCCGTGCGATCGCGCGAATGCCATATAATCCGGTTGCATGCAGTTCAAAAACCAATTCATCCGTTTCGCCAATCAGCGTCGGATGTAAAAAAGGCACATCTATGTCGTACCACTCGCCGGGAAGAATATCGGTCAATCGAATATAACTATCGGCAAAATCCTTGATGATATCGCCGTTTGGTAGATACACCCATACATCCCAATCGACAATATTAACCGGAAAATAAACACGAACGCGAATACTGTCAGATACACTTGGATTCTCAGGCGTCAACGACAATAGTGGTTCGAAGGGTCCAGCCGCAATGCCATGGTTCATCATTTTTAGGATGGATTGGTTATTGCCGGTTTTTTGTTGATCTTCATTGCCCGCGGAAACGGTCGCAACACTTGTGAGCACATTTTGTCCAGCCGGCATGATCGGCGCGACTTGCACATCAATAATATATTTGGCTGAAGAATTGGCAGGCACAGAATCAAAATACCACACAACCGAATCAGAGCTAAAAACATCGGATGAAGGGCTGGTCCCGAGAATTTCCAGCGAATCATCGACGATATAGGTAAAGACCACATTTTCCGCATCCGCCAGGGACCAGTTTGCGAGATCAACGGTGATGCGATAATATTCGTTCTGCGTAACAACGGGAAGATACTCGCTCCCAACAGCTTGAAAAGAGTCAGCCTCTACCGATTGCTTCAGCGACACATCCGGGTAGGCGATCGGATCGCCGAGAATAATCACTGTGGCTTGTTTTTCGTTATTCGAAATCGATGTGTCATTCACGGCGCTCACCCTCGCCGTTGAGACAGCGTGATGTGGAAACTCGACTATTTCATCACTCACCGAAACTATCACGCTCATTGACCAGGCTGCTCCCACGGCGAGAGAATCAAGCTGCCAGATAAAACGATTTTTTGTTGATCCATCCGGTGTTTGATTGAACAGTCTGGCGCCGATGCCTTCTGGCAAATCATTCTCAATATGAATATCAAAAGCTGTAGCAGGTCCATTATTTTGCAGGTAAATCTGATAGGCAAAGCTTTCATAGTAACGCACAAAGGAGGTTTCCACCCCATTTACAATAGCCGAAGAATCCGTTAGAACTTGATAGGAGAGGTCAAGATCACAATGGATCGGCAGAGGCATTTTGTTTTCCAACAACCATATGGCGATAGAATCAACATTATTTTCGTTTGCAGTTTCATTCAAAGCGCTAACTCGAACCGACGAAACAATTGGACTTTCGTCTAGATAATCACCTTGCGCTTCAACAAAAATCGTCGTATCCGCGCCGATGCCCAATGTTGGAAAAAACCAGACCAGTTGTCGACCGAATTGATTATCAACCGCAGGTTCCTGGTGTGTTGAAATGACGTTTTCCGCGAGCTCCTGCACAACCTGAATACTCTCCAGTTCAATAGGGCCGTTATTAAACACGCGAATTGAATACTCAAAATTGTTTCCATCATAAACGGCAGGATAATTTATTCCAAGCCGTTCAATGGTAGTATCAGTTTGGACAGAAATTTCAACTCCGACATCCAGCGCATTATAATTTGGTCGGACCAGTTTGACAATATCGGTATAACTGTTATTCGTCCCTGCAGTGTCATTCAGGCAAGTAAAGGAACTAAAACAGATGAGTTCATCCACATCACCAGGAACATTGGAATTCACCATAACAGTAGTTTGCCAGCTGAGTGTGTCCTGGCTTTTCAGTTCATCCAGCGTCCAAGACAACATATTCGACTGAATGGAACCGGGAGCAAAGGAACTCGCCATAAAAGTCACATCGGCCGGTAATATCTGCGTAATAACAACAGAGTCAGCATCGACCTCTGTCAAGTTGTGCAGGTTAATATTATAGTGATATACAGAGCCAAGCGAGACGGCGCCGTAAAGGATACCATTTTCCGTTACCGAGGAATCGGTAACTGCAGTAGCTGTAATTTCAAGATCAGTATTATTCCGCTGCCCATGCACTCTTTGAGGAAACGACAAGATGCACACAACACAGAGCAGAATAAATAATATTTGAAAATGGCTTGATTCGTTTTTATATTCTCTCATTGATGCCTTGTAAAATTAAAAATGACATTATGAATATCTCCTTTTAGGCAAGTCCCATGCCACAGCCTGAAAAGCATACGAATACAACACTGACAAAACTTTGTTTTTATTTAACTAACACACTTTACTTTGAACTAATAAAAAGCATCAAAAATCATCACAGTCAAACGAGAAAATACTTTCAACTTATCCACATTTTACTCACAGCCCTAACTTTTGCAATGCAGCGTTTTACAGACAAAATTGTTATCCACATCTAACACTCACGATTTTGCTATAAAACTTGCTGTTTCTTCAAGACGCACGTGTTTCGCAAAGTAACATTAAATTGATTTTGAAAATTAATCAGGAGAAGATTAAAAGTGGTTAAAACTTTGTTTGCCCTATACTTAACACTTATCCCCTTATTCATTTTGAAGGGACAAGATATGGTCATTATTAATGCAAAAATTCACACAGTTGACCCGCAAAAGCCCCAGGCAGAGGCGGTTGCAATAAAAAATGGCAAAATTTCGGCTGTCGGCACGATGACTGAAATTGAGACACTTATAACAGCGAATACAAAAGTTATCGATGCCCAAGGAAAATTAGTGCTTCCTGGTTTTAATGATGCGCATTTACATTTTATAAGCGGTGGACAGGCACTACTTGAGCTTGATCTTAATGGATGTGAAAGCGTTGCGGAAATCCAAAATAGATTAAAAATTGCCGCGCTAAAAACACCCTCAGGCGAGTGGATCACAGGTCGTGGCTGGGACCATACGCTTTTCAATGATGGAAAGTGGCCGGACAAATCAATATTAGACGCCGTCACGACAAATCATCCCGTCTTTGTCCGGCGTATTGATGGGCATGTTGGTTGGGCAAATAGCACGGCGTTGCAGCACGCTGAAATTTCTCACAATACTTTCGTTCCTGATGGCGGTGAGATGATTACAAATAGTGATGGAGAGCCTACCGGAATATTCAAAGAGTCAGCAATGGGATTGATCTCTGAAAAAATTCCCCCGTACACATTAGCCCAACAAGAACGTGCACTTCAAATCGCGCTCAACGAAGCCGCCAGATTGGGGGTTACTTCAGTACAAGATAATTCAGGCATTGAATCATTTGGGCTTTATCTCAAGCTCTTTGAGCAAAACAAATTAAACGTTCGAGTTTGCGAATGGATGGATTTTGACAATGTCAAGAATATCGACGAGTTAATTCGCACGAAACAAAAGTATGACAACTTGGCTATTTCTAATCGACTCCAGGTTGGATTATTAAAAGGCTTTTTAGATGGTACTCTTGGTTCCCGAACGGCATACTTTTTTGAACCGTACGAGGATGACCAAAACACGAATGGACTACCACAATATTCTCTCGAAGAAGTGGTTCATATGGTTCAAAAAGCCGATAGCTTTGGTTTTCAGATCGGCCTGCATTGTATTGGTTCCAAGGCCAATTGGACGGCCCTAACTGCCTATCAAAGAGCAATAGAGAAAAATAATACACTAAATACACGACACCGATTGGAACACGCCCAGGTGTTGCGTTTAGAGGACATACCGAAACTGGCCCATTATAATGTTATTGCCTCCATGCAGCCAACGCACTGTACGAGCGACTTGCGCTGGGCAGAGAAACGAATCGGCCATGAACGATCGAAGGGTGCCTACGCCTGGCGACGAATACTCGATGCCGGGGCCAGAATCGCCTTTGGTACCGATTGGCCGGTTGAACCGCTCGATCCAATGCGCGGCATCTATTCAGCCATAACACGAAAAAATATCGAAAGTGGTCAACCCGAGAACGGCTGGTTTCCGGATCAGTGTTTGTCCATTGATGAGGCCATATACTGCTACACAATGGGTTCCGCGTATGCAGAATACCAGGAGGATTTTAAAGGCTCGATTACACCGGGGAAATTCGCCGACATCATTATTCTTTCCGATGATATTCGGCATTCATCACCGGAAGATATACTGTCCACCAAAATCGACATAACAATTTTTAATGGAGAGATTATCTACAAAAAAGATTCACAATAAAGTGGGATCAAAAAAATGACCAATTGAACGAAACGATTTTATATAATTCCAAGTTCACCATAAAGCACTATATACGAACCAGTTGCGCCACAACCTCTACGTGAGCAGTGTGCGGAAACATATCCACAGGTTGAACTTTTGTAAGCTTATAAGTTGTTTTGCAAAAGGCTTGCAGCTCTCTGGCCATTGTCGTAGGATTGCACGAGACATGCACTATCTTTTCCGGTTTGAGCGCCAGCACGGCCTGCACAGTTTTGGGGTGCATACCGCCCCGTGGTGGATCCAGAATAATTACATCCGGTTTACCATATTTTTTGACGATCTCGTTGGTTTGACTCAACTCATCTTTTAAATCGCCCAATACAAATTCACAATTATTGACGTCATTAAGCAGGCAATTTTCTCTCGCATTGACCACTGCCGAATCAACGGATTCAAATCCAACAACACGATCCACGTAACTACTTATATAGATGGAGATTGTGCCGGCACCACAATAAAGATCGTACACCAATTCGTTGCCTCTAAACTCGGCATATTCTAATGCAACATCATATAGGCGTTTCGCTTGCAATGTATTCGTCTGAAAAAAAGAATTGGCCGAGATTGTAAAAGAATAGTCGCCAAGCTTTTCTGTTATGGTTGATTTTCCAGCTAATAGGAATTCGTCTTCACTGAATGCAACACCAGCCTTGCTTTTAGTGACACCGTTAATTAAGCTGGTAATTTG
>CAYSNA010000009.1:0-26495 GCA_964432185.1 uncultured Cytophagia bacterium | reverse complement strand
TGAATGCAACACCAGCCTTGCTTTTAGTGACACCGTTAATTAAGCTGGTAATTTGAGGAAATTGACTCATTAATTCATTTTCAAGTTTCTCGGCGATTTGACGATCATGATCCCATGTTACAACATTCACCATCAGTTCATCTGTTACTGCCGTTGGTCGTACAATGAGAAAGCGCCAAAAGCCACTATGATCTCGCGTGCTATACACCGGGCGGTTCGTATGCCGGGCAACGTCGCGAACGACTTTGAGAATATCAGTCGCCACCGGATCAACAAGATGACACTCGTCAAGATCAATAACCTTGTCATAAAATCCTTGGGCGTGGAATCCAAGATAGTGAGATTGTTTTTCAAACATCTCATCAGATTCAATCTCGGTTTGACTCAACCAGCGATCACGCGAAAAAGAAAATTCCATTTTATTACGATAATAAAACGGATTATCCGTACCAATTATCGGAAACAACTGAAAGTCATCCAAACCGCCCAAACGTATGAGAATGTCTTTTACCTGCTCGCCTTTTGCTCTGACTTGCTCATCATAAATTAAATTCTGCAGTCGGCATCCGCCACAACTACCAAAATGTTTGCAGCGCGGCTCAACGGCGAAAGGAGACTCCTGCACTATTTCTATTACACGAGCTTCAGCATAACTCTTTTTTTTCTTGGTGATGCGCGCCTCGACTTTCTGTCCAGGAATGCCTCCATTGACAAAAACAACAAAATCGTCGACACGTGCTACTCCCTGCCCACCGAAAGCAAGTGAGTCTATTTCCAATACAATGTTCTGATATTTTTTAATACCTGTGTGTTCGTTCATTTGTCCTTCCAGCTTGATATGCTGTAATCTAAAAACTAATAAAAACAAACGCAAAATTTATCTTTAATTCACATCGAATTGAAATATTATAGAATTATATTTGTTTTAAGGCGCAAAATTCGTACATTAGTAGCTGTGATTTTTGCGATTATTAACTCATTTTAACTATAAACAGAAGGACTATATCAGAAATGGCTGATATACTAAAAAGACGTAACATTGGAATCAGTGCACATATCGATTCCGGAAAAACGACTTTAACAGAACGTATGCTGTTCTATACGAATAGAATTCACGCTATCCACGAAGTCCGCGGCAAAGACGGTGTGGGTGCAAAAATGGATTCGATGGAGCTTGAACGTGAACGCGGCATTACTATTCAGTCCGCATCAACCAATGTAGAGTGGAAAGGTTACTCCGTCGATATTATAGATACACCTGGTCACGTGGATTTTACGGTTGAGGTTGAACGCTCGTTGCGCGTTTTGGATGGCGCAGTGCTCGTACTCTGTTCGGTTGGCGGTGTGCAGTCCCAATCGATCACCGTTGATCGACAGATGACGCGATACAAAGTGCCTCGTATTGCATTTGTGAACAAATGCGATCGAATGGGCGCTAATCCAGAGCGGGTGACGGAACAATTGCGCGATAAATTGGCGCACAACGCCGTGATGATGCAGTTGCCCATCGGATTAGAACACGAGTTCCAAGGCATCATCGATCTCGTCAAAATGAAAGCGGTCTACTTTGATGGCGATGCCGGTGAAAAAATTCGCGTAGAAGACATCCCTGCGCAATACATGGACAAAGCGTTAGAAAAACGCGATATTCTCTTGGACACGGTGTCCATGTTCAGCGATGAACTGATGGAAGCATATCTCGAAGACAGAGTAACCGAAGCCATGGTGTACAATGCGGTTCGTAAAGGAACTCTGGCGCTCGAATTAACCCCGGTTTTCCTTGGCTCGGCATTTAAAAACAAGGGCGTTCAACTTTTACTGGATGCGGTGATCAATTACCTGCCGGCGCCAAATGAAGTCCAGAATACAGCCCTTGATCTCAGTAAAGATGAAGCCAATGTTATTCTCACTTCCAATGAAGCTGATCCGCTCGTGATGTTGGCTTTCAAGCTGGATGATACACGTTTTGGCCAGCTGACCTATGTGCGTGTTTATCAAGGCACAGTTAGAAAAAGCGATGAAATTGTCAATGCCCGAACCGGCAAAAAGGTCCGCGTTGGCCGTTTGATCCGAATGCATGCCGATGAAATGGAAGACATCACCAATGCCGGCCCAGGCGAAATCGTCGCGCTGTTCGGCGTCGACTGCGCTTCCGGTGATACATTCACCGCCCCTGGTCTCAAACTGACCATGACGTCCATGTTCGTCCCCACGCCGGTAATTTCGCTGTCCCTCAAACCAAAGGACAATAAAGCGGCGGAAAACATGGCCAAAGCGCTCAACCGTTTCAGCAAAGAAGATCCATCCTTTCAAACCTACGTGGATCATGAAACAAACGACACTATTGTTCGCGGTATGGGTGAGCTTCACCTTGATGTGTACATTGAACGCATGCGCCGTGAGTACAACGTTGAACTGGAAACGGGCCAACCCCAGGTCGCTTATCGCGAAAGTATTTCTCAAGCATCTGATTTTGATTATATCCATAAAAAACAAACCGGCGGCTCCGGTCAATACGCTCGTGTGGTCGGTCATATCAGCCCGAATTATGAATCTGATTTTGAATTTGTCGATGAAATCAAGGGCGGCGTCATTCCCACCGAATACGTCCCGGCCTGTGAGCGTGGTTTCGGCATGGCTATGGAAAAAGGTCCGCTAACCGGATTTCCGATCGTTGGCGTCAAAGTTCTTTTGAATGATGGAAATTATCACGCTGTCGACTCGTCAGACATGGCGTTTCAAACGGCCTCATTATCCGCCTTCCGTGAAATTTATCCGCGCTGCAAGCCGATAATTCTCGAACCGATCATGCGTGTCAGTGTTGAAGGCCCATCCGAATTTCAGGGTGCTATTCTGACCACATTAAATCAACGCCGTGGTATCGTTCAAAGTGCGTCCGAAGGCAGCAATTTTACCACTGTCGATGCCGAAGTGCCGTTGAAAGAAATGTTCGGCTACTCGACCGTCTTACGTTCTGCAACTCAAGGCAAGGCCGAATTTACAATGGAATTCAGCCGTTACGCCAAGGTTCCGGATTCAATTGCTGAAGAAATCAAAAAAGAGTTTGCAGAAAAGAAGAAAAATAAATAACCTACAACGAAAAGAAACAATACCCTTAAAAGATCTTTTAAGAGGATATTCATGCTAAAAGAACAATTGATAAAACGAAGCCCAATACGGGTTTTCGAAGAGACACTGGATGGAGGTCTTGGAGTTGGTCATTTGGGAGTGCTGACCGCTCGCAAAGGCGTCGGAAAAACGGCGAGCCTCGTGCATATTGCGACTGACAAATTGTTGCGAGGCCAAAACGTGCTGCATATTTCATTTTCAGATGATCCAAAACATATCGTCACTTGGTACGAGCAGGTTTTTCGCGAAGTGGCCAAGGCGTACAAACTGGACAACGAGATGGACGTGCACGACGAAATTATTCGACGTCGACTCATTTTGCATTTTAAACAAAACAACGTGCCGTTTGATGACATCGAAAAAAATATTGAGCAGGTAAAAGCCGGATTTATCGGAGATCCGCAAGTCATCATAGTGGATGGCTTTCCCTTTGAGACAGCAACAATTGAACAGCTAAAAGCTTGGAAAACCTTCGCCCAGGCTCAAAATGTTTCTGTCTGGTTTTCGGCGACCCTGCATCGAGAACGGTTGGATTTGGATGATCACGGCGTCCCCGCTCCGGTCAACAAATTTTCCAACCTTTTGGAAGTGATCATCATGTTGAGCCCGAAACAAGATTATATTGAATTTAATCTACTCAAATCGCATGGAAACGGCAACGGCAAAAAAATTCAGCTCAAACTTGATCCCAAAACACTGCTCATTTCCAACCACCGCGTCTGATTCTTCAAAAACATTATCTTTATAACAGAAAAGCCCGTCATTAATAATGACGGGCCTTTTTTTGCACGCCCGGAGGGACTCGAACCTGCAACCTTCTGATCCGAAGTCAGAAGCTCTATCCAATTGAGCTACGAGCGCGTTTTATCATCTTAAAATAAGAATTTATATCGATGATTTCAACATAAAAAAAGAAGCAGACGATCGGTCCAAGCGCCTAGGGGGGGTCAGCGTCTGGAGAAGGGGAAATGATCGCCTGCTTCTCCATTCTTAAATGCCGCTCCAGTAAAATCGTTCCCGAATTCTTCTGGAGCGGAAGCACTGATCAATCATGCTTTCCTTGCGCCTGCATTTTACCCCACGTGTCACGCAATCCAACCGTTCGATTGAAAACAAATTTTCCCGCCGCCGAATCGCTGTCCGTATCAAGGATGTAATAACCCTTGCGTTCAAACTGACATTGAAAGCCGGCATTTTGTTCGGCGAGATAGGGTTCAATCTTGCAGTGAGTTAAAATTTGCACCGAATCAGCATTGATGTATTCAATGAAATCTTTTTTCTCTTTTTCGGCGGACGGATCCGGAACGGTTAATAAATAATCGTAATGACGCACCTCGGCATCGAGCGCGTGCGCGGCGCTCACCCAGTGAATTGTACTCTTGACGCGGCGGCCGTCCGGGGTGTATCCGCCTCGTGATTCCGGATCGTACGTACAATGGAGCTCAACAATATTTCCCGAGGCATCCTTAACCACATCCGTGCAGGTGATGTAATAGGCGTAACGCAAGCGCACTTCTCGTCCCGGCGCCAGGCGGAAAAACTGTTTCGGCGGATCTTCCATAAAATCCTCGCGTTCGATGTAGATTTCGCGCGAAAACGGCACATTGCGTTTACCGGCAGATTCATCCTCCGGATTATTGACAGCCTCCATATATTCAACCTGATCGTCCGGATAGTTGGTAATAACAACTTTGATCGGATCAAGCACGCCCATCACACGCGGCGCATTTTTATTCAAGTCCTCGCGCAAACAGTGCTCAAGCAGTTGAATGTCAACGATACTGTCGCGTTTGGCCACGCCAACTCGCTCGGAAAAATCACGTAACGCTGCCGGCGTATAACCGCGGCGGCGCAATCCCGACAACGTGGGCATTCTCGGATCATCCCAACCGCTTACAATGCCGTCCTTGACCAGTTTGAGCAGATAGCGTTTACTCATTATCGTATAGGTCAAATTCAGGCGCGCAAACTCTATTTGCTGTGGGTGATAGATGCCCAATTGATCGAGAAACCAGTCGTACAACGGACGATGATCCTCAAACTCCAGGGTACAGATGGAGTGGGTAATGCCTTCGATCGAATCTTCAAGACCGTGCGCCCAATCATACATGGGATAGATGCACCATTCGTCTCCCGTCCGCGGATGGCGAGCATGCAGAATTCGGTACATTACCGGATCGCGCATATTCATATTGGGATGCGCCATATCTATTTTTGCGCGCAACACCAATTCTCCGTCCTTAAACTCGCCGATTTTCATGCGCTCGAACAGATCAAGATTCTCCTCAACGGAGCGGTTTCGATATGGACTATTTTTTCCCGGCTCGGTCAGCGTGCCTCGATACTCACGGATTTCGTCGCCGGTCAAACTGTCAACATACGCTTTGCCGGCTTTTATGAGTTGCACCGCCCAGTCGTACATGTGGCCGAAATAATCCGAGGCATAATAGAGGTGCTCGCCCCAATCAAATCCAAGCCATTGGACGTCATTGATAATCGAATCAATGTATTCCTGTTCTTCTTTCACCGGATTGGTGTCATCAAAACGCAAATGGCATTGCCCATCATACTCTGCGGCCAGACCAAAGTTCAAGCAGATCGACTTGGCATGGCCGATGTGCAAATAGCCATTCGGCTCCGGAGGAAACCGGGTGATAACCTTGCCATCATTTTTGTTCGCCGCCAAATCGGCATTTATGATTTGCCGAATAAAATGGACAACTTTAGCAGAGTTTTCATTATTTTCAGTTTTTTCGATTTGAGCGTTCATAGCCAATCCTTTGTGCTATTGGGTTGATACTATAAAAAAACGGTCACCAAAGTTTAGTGACCGTTTCCAAAGCTGGGGTGCAGGGATTCGAACCCCGATACCATGATCCAGAGTCATGTGTCCTGCCGTTGGACGACACCCCAGTATTTACTGTTGAAGCGTAGGTATTATGTCGATAGCTTTTTTCACTCTTTTGATAACCGTTTCTTTTCCTAAAACAAACAACATGTCATAAAGCCCAGGGCCGGCTCCAACACCGGATACCGCCAGCCGAATCGGGTGAATAATTCGACCTGCGCCGGCGTCGTTCGCCTCAGCGACCTCGTGCAAACAGGCCTCAATTGAAGTCACATCGAATTGTTCTAATTTAGAAATTTTGTCACTAAACTGCAAAAGTAATTTTTCCGAATCATCTTTCCAGCGCTTTTTTACCACCTGGGGATCGTAGGATTCGGGATCTTTAAAAAAGTAACTGCTTAATTCTACAAAATCCTTGCGAAAATGCAGACGCGTCTGCAACAGCGCGACGACACTGCTAAAATACTCGTCTGATCCGATGTCGAATCCCATATCCAACATCATCGGCTTTAGCGCAGCGGCCAGCGCCGAGACATCCATGCGCAACACATGCTGCTGATTCAAGTGATTCAGCTTTTGCAAATCAAAAATTGATGCTGATTTATTGACGCGTTCAAGCGTAAACTCGGATTCGAGCTCCTTCAGCGTAAAAACTTCGCGTTCATCGCCGGGATTCCAGCCCAGAAACGCAATATAGTTCACAATAGCGTCTTTTTCGTAGCCATTGTTGATATACGTTTGTACGTCCGGATCAACCTTGCCGGAGGGCAACTGGTCCAGAGACTGGATATCACGCTTGCTCATTTTTGATCCGTCCGGATTAAAGATGAGCGGCAGATGCGCTAACGTCGGCATGTCCCAGCCCAAACATTCATACAAATATTGATGTTTCGGCACACTGCTCAACCACTCTTCACCGCGGATGACATGCGAAATTTGCATATAATGATCATCAACAACATTGGCCAGATGGTATGTTGGAAATCCATCCGACTTGATCAGCACTTGATCATCAATTTGATTGCTGTGGAACGACACCTCACCACGAATGACATCCTGAAATGTGAATGACCGATCCTCAGGAATCAACAGTCGGATAACATGCGGTGTACCGTTTTGCAGCAGCGTCTCTACGTCTTCTTTAGGAAGCACGAGACTATTTTTCATTTTTCGGCGCGTCGAGGCATCGTATTTAGGCGGTGGATTACCGGCCTTTTTTGCCTCCTCACGCATATTCTCAATATCGTCGGGTGTATCAAACGCGTAATAGGCCAATCCTTTAGCAACAAGCTCCTGCGCGTGCTTGATATATAATTCCGTGCGCTCGGATTGAAAATACGGTCCAAAATCGCCACCTTGTTCCGGGCCCTCATCCGGTGTCAATCCGGCCCAGTTCAATGCAGCAATTAAATTTTCTGTAGCGCCTTCCACATATCGTGTTCGGTCCGTGTCCTCAATACGAAGGATAAACGTGCCGCCCTGTTTTTTGGCAAACAGGTAATTATATAAAGCTGTCCGCAAGCCGCCAACATGGACAAAGCCTGTGGGGCTTGGAGCAAATCGAACACGAATATTTTTTATTGGATTATCCAACAGGGGCATCGTCCCTTTGTTCAAATGTCACAGTTTTCAGGTCTATTCGAAGCCCACCAATGGAGCCGGCTAACAGATTATAAAGAACGGTAAAGATCACAGCGCCGGTTGTATAGATAAATGAAACACCAAAGGTGCATCCCAAAATAATAAAAATGGCGAAACCTGGGCCGAACGTACCAAATTCTTCAAAGCCCGTTTCTGCGGCGACTTGCGAAACGGCGTCCATCATCAAAAAAAGGCCGGCGTACAGCAGGCCTATAAAAAAGCCGAGCAGCAAGGAAAGGATGAAAACGATCTTGATTACGGGCCAAATTTCAATTCGCTGCAATTCGTATTTCATCATTTCCCCACGTTTCGGCGTCGGTGCGGAGAGACAGGGATTCGAACCCTGGGTAGAGAAATTCCCTACAACGGCTTAGCAGGCCGCCCCATTCGACCACTCTGGCACCTCTCCTGGAGTATTTTACACAACTTTGTCGAGCCGCGGAGGGCGGGGGACTCGAACCCCCAAGGGCGTAAACCCGGCGGTTTTCAAGACCGCTGCCTTACCAATTAGGACTAGCCCTCCAAAGTTGCGACCGTAAAAATAGTGATTTTTTTTACTCAAGTCAATAATATTTTAGGCAAAAATATAATCTTTGCAGAGTACTATTCAGCTCGAATAAAATTTTTGCCGGCAAGCTGCTGCACAATATTTTTTAATTCGAGCGTCAACAGAATCCCAAGCACGTTTGATGTGGGCAGTTGACATAACGAGGCAATAACATCAATATGTTTGGGCTCATTGGACAACACATTATAGACCTTTTCCTCGTGAGCGTTGAGTGACGGCGCCGGTTTTTTAGCGCTTTGCGTTTGCGGCAACTGGCCAATCTCTTCGAGAATATCATTTGCCGACACGACAAGTTTGGCACCTTGCTGAATCAGAAGATTTGTGCCATAGCTTTTGGGATTATTGAGATTTCCCGGGATGGCAAAAACCTCGCGGTTTTGTTCGAGGGCAAAATCTGCCGTGATCAACGCGCCACTTTTTGTTCCAGCCTCAATGACAAGAATCCCCAACGATAATCCGGAAATAATCCGGTTTCGCCGCGGAAAATGCGGCGCATCTGGTTTGGCGCCCATTGGGAATTCACTGAGCACAACACCATTGTCGCCAATATCGGCAGCCAGCTTTTTGTTTTCTTCGGGATAAATCTGATCCAATCCCGAGCCGAGTACTGCAATGGTCTGTCCGTTTGTGCGGACCGTAGCGCGATGCGCAATTGTGTCAACACCTCTTGCCAGGCCACTAACAACCACGATCTGTTGTTCGGCCAATTCTCGCGCAAATTTATCGGCCATCAACTTTCCATAAGTACTGGGAACCCGCGTCCCCACAATCCCAATCGCCGGCTTTTGTAAACAATCCGGATTTCCGCGATAGAATAATAAAATAGGAGGATCGTTAACCTGTTTGAGTAATCCGGGATAATCAGTATCCCAATAGGTTAATATCTGAACGTGATGGTCCTTGATTTTTGACAATTGGGAATCGACGTATGCCGCGTTGCCGCCGTTTTTAATTGTCGAGGCAAGTGTTTTCTCGATGCCCTCCACCTCGACAAGTTGTCGGATCGGCGCGTTAAAAACATTTTCCGGCGTTTTGAATCGTCCGATCAAGGCGCGAATTCGTCGCGAACCCAAACGCGGCACAGTACATAATCGTAAAACAGCTGCCGGATCCAATGCTGGCGTCATCGGTACTCCCCCATTGTGGTATTACTGTTTTTCGAGTTCCTTCCACACCATATCGAGTAAAACTTTCAAGTTGTCACCTCGAACGGATGAAATCAATATTTCATTTTTTTCCAACGTTTTTCGGCTTCGCAAAAATGTCGGCGTGTCTTGGATCAAATCACTCTTGGTGTAAGCGATTATTCTCGACTTGTGCGTCAATTCACTTTTATAAGACTCGAGCTCGTTCATCAAGGAATTATAGTCGTTGTCGAGACTTTCGGAGGTGATATCCAAAAGAATGATCAGGATTTTTGTCCGTTCAATATGGCGTAAAAATTGATGTCCCAATCCTTTGCCGAGATGCGCTCCTTCAATCAAACCGGGAATATCAGCCGCCACAAAATGGCGCATCTCATCAATTTTAACGATGCCGAGATTGGGGATAAGAGTTGTGAACGGATAATCCGCTATTTTCGGCCGCGCGGCGGAAATGCGCGACAGTAAGGTTGACTTGCCGGCGTTCGGCAGTCCGACAAAACCAACGTCAGCAAGAAGTTTAAGCTCCAGGATGATCTCTCGTTCTTCACCGGGCCAACCGGGCTCGGATTGGCGGGGCGCCTGATTCGTCGGCGTGACAAAATGAGTGTTGCCGCGGCCGCCCTTGCCGCCGCGGGCAATAAATTCACTCTGATTGTGATAGGTCAAATCGGCGATCACCTCTTCCGTCAAAGCATCTTTAATGATCGTCCCGACCGGCATTTTAATGATAATCGGATCAGCGCCCTTGCCCGTCATGTTCGAGCCCTGGCCGTGTTCGCCTCGGCGGGCGCGATAATTTTTCGTATAGCGAAAATCCAAAAGTGTATGAATGTGTTCATCCGCCAACACAATAATATCGCCACCCTTGCCGCCATCACCGCCGGCCGGGCCGCCTTTAGGGACAAATTTTTCACGACGAAACGCGACAATACCATTGCCGCCATCTCCTGCCTTGATATGTATTTTTGCATAATCAATAAACACGGCATCCTCATATCTATATAAAAAGAAAAACCGAATGCACATGAGGTACATTCGGCATTACATTTCAAAGTTAGAAATTGTTACGATTGCGACGAAAAAGTCATGCGCTTGCTCTTTGAGTCGAGCCCAAGATCCTTGAGCATTTTTCGCATGGCAAACCAGCCGAGTTTATGATTCCCGTATTGCGGCGTTCGCAGCGCTTTGGCAATTTGCCCCGTACCGGCATGCGGCATGGTTTTAACAATCTTTTTCACCATGTCTTCAACGGTTGTTGATTCTGCAACACGTTCCGCAGTCGTCATTGGCGCGACTGGGCGCGGCTGGCTCATGGTCGAGTAGCTCGGAGCCGACGACGTGTCCGGCATCGGCGGGGAAGCGGGAGATGAAAACATGCCCGATACTTCAAAATCCTTGATGGCATCTTCAAGTGAATCAAATGCTTTCAAAATATAGTGAAATTCGAGTAATTCAAAAACTTCGTAAACCTCGGGAATCATGCCGACGAGCTTGAGGTCGCCGCCTTTTTCGCGAATACCCTTGATCTCGCTGATAAAAATACCCCAGCCGGCGCTACTGACATAATCGACATTGCTGAGATCAATGACGACATGAAATAAATTCTGTCCAATCAGTTTTGTCAGATGGTGCTCCAGTTCCGAGGACGTGGTTGTATCAATATAGCCACCCACCTTGATAACAGAAATATTGTTTTTATTTTCGACCTTGAGTTGAATACCTTCCATGTCCCTCTCCGATTCTTAATAGGGGATTAACGTTGAGTTCAATGACCACAGACAAAGGTAAATGTCTGCTGCCACAATGTCAATATAAACCTGAATACCAATTTAATAATTTTCTAAAAATGCTTTGGCGCGTTTAATCGAAAGACGCACATCCATCCGATCCGGCGTAATATTCAGCAGGCGCTCCCAGTGATAGATGGCTTTTTCCAGTTCTCCCTGTTTGGCATAGGCGATAGCCAAATTCTCAAACGCCTTTTCATTTTTTGGATCAAGATCGATTACGCGTTCGTATTCGTTTGATGCTTCTTTAAACTTTTTTTCCCGGAAATAGGCATTTCCCAAAATGGAATGCGCTCGATAATCTCGCGGGTACCGTTCGGCGAGTTCATTCAGCTTTGCGATCGCCTTGTCAAATTGAGATTTGCTGTACAGCGCCAGCGCCTCTTTGAGCTCAGCTTCGATGATGTCGTTTTGCTTTGGTTCCCGATCATCATTGGATAAATTTTCTGACAAAAAGCTTTTCGCGGCGCCGTCATTCGAAATCGCCGCTTGAATCAGACGGTCAAAATCTTCATCATGTTGAGCAAAAAACTCTTCTTCATCAGAGGAGACGGAAACAAGTTGATCAAGAGAAAGATCCTCACCATCCGACTCCTGGTACATATGATCATGGCCATCTTCTTCATAACCTATCAACTCATTATCAAAGTCGAATTCATCGTCATCTGATTCATCAAAAATATGATCGGCGCCATTGCCATTATTGTCCGCGTCAAAATCAACAAAAGCATTATCGGATTTGAGCAGCTGCTCGCTTATTTCGCGATCAATATCACCGTCCTGGCCGATTAGACCGTGCTCATCGTCCATTTCGAGAAATTCCTCGAACGGATCGGCAAATTCATAATCGTCCGAAAAAATCTCGCCGTTTGAGGCGCCGCTCTTTCCATTATTACCATTATTTGATGATTTCTCGGACGATTCTGTTGCCCAGAGTTCGAATAGTTTATCGTCATCAATAAGCAGTTCTTTGAATTCGTCCGATTTTTCTTCGTCTTCCGTGTCGCTGTCGTCCGAATCCAAATCCCAGGTCAGCTCACTGTCATCGTCATCATCATCGAGCTCGGTTTCGAGATCAAAAATTTCGTCATCATTCGTTGAATCGTGTGCGACCGCGTTGAACGCATCAATTTCCTCGGACTCCTCCTCTTCATTAAATGAAAAATCCAGACCGAATTCATTCTCTTCATCCTGATCATAATTCGACAACAACTCAAAGTCGTCATCTTTATCAAAAAGACGGTCTTCAATTTGACTCAGTTCATTTTCAGCCGACAATTCATCTTGATCAAATTCCTTCAGCTTTTCCTCGGGCACAACGGTGAATTTTTCCGTCGGCTCATCCGCGTCTTCAAGCTCGTGGATTTCTTCTTTATCAACAAAGGTGTCTTCTTCGGCAAAACCAAGCAAGTCGTTTTCGTCGGGGTTCTCGTGATCCAACGTCGTTTCATCCGTCTCCGTCGCGCGCTCTTGTTGATGAACAGATGGCTGAACACTCTCGATCTCTTCCGCTTCGTTATCTTTTTCCTCGGCCGGTTGTTTTTCAAAAATGTCTTCCAGAGGAGCGGTCATGAGCGTTTCTTTGTCCATGGCAAAGACATTCGGAGTGGAACGTACAACCGGTACGTCATCGTCGGCGCTGTGTTTGGCTTCAACCGTGGCCGTCGGTTTTTCAACCTTTGGCTCGGTGTCGACGACATCTTCTTCTTCATCGTCATCAACCGGTTCGATATATTGCTCGCGGTTCATAATAATTTCGCCGTCGAGGCGCATCATCGGCGTACCGGGCGCTTTGATGCGCTTTTTCTTGCCGCCACGCAGGACATAGGCTTCGCGCAGCTCTTTGGTGTTGAGACGCGAACGCACCAGTTCTTCGTAAATTCTCGAAACCGGCAGCACGGTAAATTCATAGCGCTCCGTGTTCAGTTCCTCGGCAATACGCTTTGCGCCATATTCCGGGAAACGACGGACAATATCAAATATTCTATTCTTTTCTTCGATACTCAGATGTTTGGATTCAATCTGATCGGCGGTATCTTCAGCCGAGAAAATACCGATGCCTTCGCTGTCGAATTTCTCTTTGAATTTTTGATAATAAGAATATGTTGAAATGCCGGATTCCCGACACGCTTCTTTAATTCCAATGCCTTCCTGAATCATTCGATAGGCGCGAACGGCACGGTCGTACTCGACGCGTTCGACAGACATCTTTTCCTTGATGGCGACGAGCGTGATGTCATCGTTCTGCTCGTTTCCTTCAGTAAAGGTATTCAGATCCTTCTTGAGGCCTTCGACAAAATCACCTGCCGATTTTCGTCCGCATTCACGCACCAGCTTTAAAAATCTCTCATCGCCGTACATCCGGCGTTTCGAATTCATCGCTTCGGTCACACCGTCCGTGTACACGAGCAGAATATCATCCTCAGCCAAAGCGATGGTATCGGACTGTATGGACTTGCGGAACAAATCATTGTCCGGGAGCGAAATCCCAATCGGGAAACCGCGCGGATTCAGATAATATGTTTTGTTTTTGCTGGGCCGATGCAAAACCATGGGATTGTGGCCGGCGCTGGCAAAATTGAGACGGCGCCGTTTCGAGTCAATGATCACATAAAAAAGAGTGACAAACATGCCTCTTTTCATATCATTGACGACGAATTCGTTGACTTTGGCAAGAACTTCTGCCGCATCTTTGACGCCGCGCGCTTCGGAACGCAGCGCCGTACGAATCATGGTCATCACAAACGCGCCAGGAACACCCTTACCGGACACATCGGCAACAGCAATGCCAAGCGTGTCCTTATCCACTTGAATAAAATCAAAAAAGTCACCGCCGACGTCTTTTGCCGCCGCGTAAAATGATGATAAATCATACCCTTCCAGTTCGGGGAACTCGTCAGGCAACAGTGTTTGTTGAATTTGTTTCGCAATATGCATTTCCTGCTGCAGACGTTCCTGCTCGGCAAGATCAACCTGCGATTTTTTCAACTGTTCTGTCACATCGCTAAACGCCTGTGCAATGGCGCCGATTTCCGTGGACGAATCAATATCAACACCCTCGGCAACACCGGGCTCGCTGAGCTTTTTCACCCAATCTTGAAGCCGCTTGAAGGGACTCATCACCACATAAATGAGCAGGAACAGACCGGCGGAGACAATGGCCCACACCAGTAAAAGTTCACCGACAAGACCGCGATTCAGGCGCGCAATATCACGCTCGATGAGACGATAGTTCATACGAAAATGGGTTTCGGCCAGCTTGGTTTTCGCTTCATCTTTGTCCAGAATCGGCCAGACGATGTCGAGAATTTTTGCGCCATGCTCATCATTGAGCACGTACACTTTCGAGTCTTCGTATTCTTTGAGCGGTTTGATATCTTCAGGAATAGTGACAAGCAAATCTTCCATATAAATTTGGAATTCTTTGGCCGTATCAGAGGTGGCGATGACAAAATTTTGATTGCTGGTCACCAGAATCTCTGAAATAATATTTTTATATTCGACGGACTCTTTGATGGCATTGACGCCAGACTGGGCACCATCATTAATGCCTTGTTCGTATTTTGAGCCGTCAGTTTTAAAGCGCTCAAAACTTTTTGCATCGACGGACGTGGAATTCCAATATTGCGTCGCCTGATCCTCAATGGACTGGCTGGCCAACCGCGCCCGACTTATATAACTGTTAAATACTCGCTGTCGATTATTAATTCGATTATAAACAAAAATCGCCGCAAGAATCAGCGTAAAAATGGCCAGCGAATAAAGCCAGTAGCGCATTTTCAGGCTGAGCGGAATCGAGGTGAAAGAGATTTTTTTCTTTTTCTCTTCGTCCCGATGTTTCGTCATCCACAGTTCGTTGCCTTCTTCGGTCTTGCGATAGTCAATTTCATCGAGCAGACGGCGCATGATAAAAATACCAAGCCCGCCGCGCTTGCCGATTTCGACGTACCGCTGCAAGTCGGGACTGTTCACCTGACGCGGATCAAAATATTTTCCCTGGTCGATGAGAACCATGGTCAAACTGTTCCGTTTGGCCATGATACGGAGCGTCACATCCCCTTCCCAATCGCGATAGGCGTGCTTTATAATATTGGTCGCCGCCTCATCGATCGAGAGTTTAAAAGCGCTAATGATTCGTTCCGAAAAGCCGTACTTTTTCCCAACACGCGTAACAAAATCGCGTAACTCACCAAGGTACTCTACTTGCCCTGGGACACGGAGTTCTTCTTTTGCTACGGTTCTAAACAATTAACAACGTCCCTCGCCTAATTGGTTTCCTCCGGAGATTCTGCTCTGCGTTTTTGATTGCGTGCATAATCCAAAGCTCGTAATATGGTTTCGTTCAGCGGTTGCTCATCAAGAGCTTGTTGATAATAACTGATCGCCTCGTCATAATTGCCGTCGCGCAGCGCTCGCATACCCAATGTGTAAAGGCGATTCACTTCGGGTGTCGGCTCCATTTTTCTGGCATTCGCGCGAGCGTTTGCTTCCTGATACTTGCGCTGCACTTCTTTATTATTAGGATTGGCGCGCAGCGCTTGTTGATACAGTTCCGCCGCTTCTTTCCATTGTTCATTATTTTCGTAATCAAAAGCCTGACGCAACAGATTTTGAAAATCGAGCTGGCTGTTCAGCGCATTAATACGGCCCTGAATAAAGCCCTCGGTTTCCGTCATACCGCGCGCCAACGGCAAGGCTTCGCGATACAGGCGAATCGCTTCAAAGGCCTTGTTCTGTTTAAACATTTCGCTGGCCGATTCCAATAAGGCTCGAATTTTGGACCGCAAGTCCGTATCGGCCATCTTGCGCAAATCCTGCGTCGGCTTGTGGTTTGGATCAATTTCCAAAGCGCGGTCACATTCGACCATGGCATCATTGTACTGTTCATTTTCCCAAAAAGCCATGGCGCGATCGTAATGTTCCTGGACGCGCTGACGTTTGGTGGCATCGGCAATTTCCTGTTTTGTCCGAGCGACTTCATTATCAAAAGCCAATTGCCGCTGCGCTTCGATGGCCTGGTTAATCTGATCCGCCAACTGGCGTGCCTCGCGGAACTCGGGATCAACGCCGGTTTCATCCAGAGCCAGGACTTTGTTAATCGAGTTTGATGCTCGAATATATTCGCGCTTTTCAAAATATTCACGCGCTTCGGCCATGCCGGTAAAATAAATATTTTTGCGTCGCTGCTCATCGGCTTTGCGAGCTTCATCCTGAATACGGCGAAACTCGTCGCTCTCGCGTTCGGAAATCTTTTGCGATCTCGTTTTGCCAATATCCGCGGTGATGGAGATGCGATGACTGCCGGTAAAGTAAGCATCAACACCACTCCAGTACGAATAATCTAACTGAAAACCGGTGTAACGAATTCCCAATCCATAGGTCATGCCGAAGCCGTCGGTGGTGTCGCCGCGTTTATCGTAGCCAAGGCGCAGCATAAAGGTATTACGGAAACCGAATTCGCCGCCAAAGTGCGTGTAATTCGGCACATCCTCAGCGTCGGGATTATCCAGCTCGTACGCCAATAGAAAATGGTTGCTGCCATCACTAATATAGAATTTTCTAGATAAACCGAAACGAAAATTTCGCGGTGATCTTTCTCTTTCATCGGCCAACTGCAGGGAACGTTGAATAACATTTTGATAATTAAAACCGAGCAGCCAGTTGCGCAAATAGCTGCTGGACAAGGGCGATTTTACAATCAGACCAAAATCGCCGCCAACCGCGGTTTCGGAATAAGAGCCGGTGTCAAGGTAACCCGGCATAATCAGGTGCTCAATTTTGGCTGTTGCGCCAATCGACAGCCATTTGAACAAATATTTGCCATAGCCAACCATGTAAAGCGAACGGCTGTGATCCTGGCTGCCCAGGAATGCACCGTCACTGTGATACCTGTTAATATCACCCACAGCCAGACGCAAAATTCCGGCGGAAAAGGTACCGAAAGAGATCGTCGGATAGACATAGGACAGATAGTCATATTGCGTTCCGCCGTTGAGGCCGCTGTGATAAAACCCTATACTCATGGCCTGCACATTTTCCAGCGCCGCGGGATTCCAGTAGAGGGCGAACGGATCATCCGCCACCGTGACATAGGCGCCGCCGAGCGCCATGGCCCGAGCACCCACCGACAAATCAAAGATGTCCGTGGTGCCGCCCCATTCACCGGGCGATTGCGCCGGGCTGGAAAACGGCAGTACCAGAAAAAGTGCCGTACACAGCGCGAAAATAAAGTAACTCGCGCGCTTGCTGTCTGTTTTTCGCTGCATATTCATCTATTTCACAACCGCAATTTTAATCATTTTGGGTTTTTCATGTTCTGTTATCATATACGCCAGATAAACGCCGTTCAGGACTTTATGTCCCATGCCGTTTGTCCCGTCCCAGGTTATCTCTGCCTGATGCAGTCCCGGTCTTGTCCAACTGTCGCCGCCCTCGTCACGCGATGAATCAAACGTCCTGACCAGATCGCCGGTGAGGGTGTAGATGCGAATTTCAACAGAACTCTCTTCCTTTAAATAATAGGTAAACTTTGTAATCGGATCCTCAAGTCGACCAAACGGATTGGGATAGTTAAAGAACGACTTGTTGATGTCAGCATCGATCATCAACGCCATTTTGGACATCAGTACCGTGTCCTGAATGGTGATGGCTAATGGAATATGAAATTCGTCATCCGCGTCGATGTATGAGGTGTCCGAAATCTCGAGGCGGAAATCCTGCATGGACGCCGTCGCCGGGATACTCACCAGGAACTTTATTCGTTTCTCCTCTGTACCTTCGATCCTCAGCACATCGTCCGGAAAATTAAAAACGATCGTGCCCGAGTCACCAAGCGTCGACAATTCAGCATAGACTTTGGAAGAATCATCGGCATCAACCGCCGCAATCCAGTTAAACAGTGACTTGGCCGAGAGATCATTGCCACGGACGTCCTTGACCGACACTTTGAGGCTGTCGATACTGGAAAAGACTTCATCAGAACTGCCTCGATTTCGTACGGACATGCCAAGAACCGCAGCGGTATCGCCGCGCACCACAGCCGTTTGACTTCCCTGAACATCAAAGTTATTGATGATGATCGCGCCTGTCTCCAGCGTCACGGCGACAAAAGCCGTTGAATCCTGTCCTTCGAGAAAAACGGGTTTGCGGGAAAATTCATCCAGCGGCAGCTGCAAAATTTTCAAGTCAAAATAGTCGGGCTTCACGGTCATGCCGCGCGGGGCTGAAACTGTCCAAGTTACTGTGTCTGATGAGTCTGCATTTTGCTTTCTGATCAGAGAATCCGAGGCCGCGATGGAAAAGCCTGCCGTGTCAGGTAAGGTCAACTGAACTTTATATTCGCCAGTCATACGCGCGCCGCCGGCGTTGCGCAGCCAGGCCGTGACCTCAAAATTATTGCCGGACCGAACGCCCGTCGAGTCAAGAAATTCCTGATCATTCAAGTAGGCGTCAAACGTGAGTTTGGCTTTTTCAACGGTTTGGATCGCCAAGGAAAAAGTCTCTTCAGTTGTCAACTGTTTCCGTGAAAAAACATCTCTTGGTAGCTCTCGAACAAAAAAAGTAAAATTGGATACATTTGGTGATACCGTTTCTGGCGCCGTAACCGTCCATGTTAGGTTATCTTCTTTAGCATGGAAAGCGCTAGCTGTTACTATTTTGGTTCGCTCGGCAGCAGGTAGATCAAATCCAGCAGGAACGGAAATTTCAACCACAAACCGATCTTCTGCTTCTCTCATAAAATCTGCACCGGAATGATCTATATCCGCGGTTATCGAGAACTCTTGCTCGGTGGATACTTTGTCATTCCCCTTAAGCTCGACCGGTGCAGAAATAGACGGTTCGAATTTGAAGGTGGTTCGTTGGGCAATTGGAACAAGAAGGGCCATAGAGGTCTCTTGAAGTGGTTTTTCGGACTGCAAATCCACCGCATTTACAAGAACTGCTAAATTATCGGACAGATTGCCGACGTGATTGGGGGCGCGCACAATCCATTCCAGATCGAATCCACCCGAACTTGGAATATTCTGTTTAAAATTAATGGGCGTAAACACGTTGTTCAAGGACAAGAGTTCGGCCGTTATGCCGGTCTCTTTGACGCCTTGAGTGGTCACTTTTGCGGTGACTTTAAAATTCTGTTCCGAAGAGACAGAGTCAATCGGTACGCGTTCTCCTTCCGGCCAAAAAGCCAAATCGGAAATTTCGATCGTACCGCCTTTATTTACCAGCACCATCAATGTTTGGCTCGCCGGCGCAACCGTGACGGGCTCACCCGAATTGATGTCACGAATGGAATCCGCGATCACTTGAAACACAAGTTCTTGAGGATCGATAACCTCCGTCGACGGTGCCCGGACTTTCCATTCGGTATCAAATCCGACTTGAAAATCATCTCGCTCGCTGCCCTCCAGCAACTGCAAATTGCTGTTGGACAAGCCAACCACTTCGATATAACCCGTACCTTCATAATCAGCGCCATCATTTTCAATGCGAGCTATAATACGTGCATCTTGTCCTGTACTAAATCTCACAAATGGATCATCCAAAACGCCTGCAGGTTCAAACGCAATTTTTTGCAGCGACAGCGATGTTTTCTTTTCCACGCTGATAATCTCGACCTCATCGCTGACCGACACAAAATTTTCACTCGCCGGATCCGTGGAGACCTTTAAGCTAAATTCATGCGGATCATTTATAATATTATTTGGCGCTTTAATGGTCCAGGTGACCGTCTGCAGCTCGGTTGAGATATTCACTATCTCTGGAGATTGAATATCATAGGCCAAACCTTCAGGTTTTTCCAACACGGCTTGACGATTTTCCAGATTTTGCGCTGATTTGATGACCGCTTTCAAGGTGAAGAACTGGTCTGTCGACAGCGTACCGTCCGTTGCACCCTCCGGGCTGTCGATGGCAAAACTTTCAATAGTGAGTAATTCATCGACGGTATTCACAACAACGACTGAATCAATTGGCCCAAGTGCGACGAGCACCGAGTCGGTATTGCGGTCAATGGGCCGGTCAGTAAGAAAAGTTTTGATCGAATCCGGACCGGACACAGAATCCGGAGCCATCATGGTAAAGATCACATTCAGGGAATCCTGATCGATCGGCCAGGAGAATTGTTTTTCGAATGAAAAATCAATAAAGTCGCCGATTTGATTTTTCACTTTATAGCCGCCAATTGGCGGTTCGAGGGTGATTTTGCCACTGCCGATTGGCGCGCGGCCCAGGTTATGCATTTTAACATAAAGATCAAAAACTTCACCCAGCTCAACCAATGCGCCGCCTTTTTCACCAACCTGCAGCGAGTAACTCAGGACCGCCGGTGTCTGAATTCGAACATTGGCCTCATTATTTCCCTGCAGCGGATCGCGAGGAAGAATGGGGGTTGTGCCGTCCTCGGCAACGGCGCTGACGATCTCGGCGGTAAATTTTTCAGTAATTTCGCCCAGGTCAAAATTCCAACCGGCATTCGCTTTAATATTAAACAACGCATTGACAGTCGTATCTTCTTTGATCGTGGTCAGGGTGTCGTACAGCGCGCCGATAAAAGATGTGCCGTTTGTGCCTTCCGCGGTTAATTTGACGATGACATTTTTCGCGCCGCCGGACTGTCCGGTTTGTATCGCGGCTTCAACTCGAAAATCCTGGCCATAATTCACCAGACCATTGCCGTTCGTATCCGTCACATTCGTGATCGCCCGCGTTCTGGCCAGACCGACTGCGGCATTTGAGGACACTTCAATTGTTGCGCTCCCGGAATCCGCCAGGATTTTTGATTGATCGGTATTGAGATCAACCGCATTTAAGGCCACATCGATATCGACTTGATTCAAAAACCGGCCGTTTTCTTCGATGGTGTATCGAAGTGTATCTGTTGCGCCGGCCGGCAGCACAAAAGTGCCGGCTTTTTCGAGTTTGTTCGGCTCACGAATTTCATAATCCGTATCCACAACGCCATTTTGCGAAAATGTTATATTTGTATCGGCAATACCAACAAATTTCAAATCAGCCGCACCACTGTTTGAGACAGCCACTTTGAGATACCAGGGTTTATTTTGTTCGCGCGCTGTAATAAACGGTTTTGCTGGAATGACCTGATCGATCACCAGTTTGGCGCCCGGTTTCAAATCGGCAGCGGCAATATTATCGATGGATGCCAATGTATCGGCGACGGCTCGGTCATTAATGCCAAAACCTTGAATAACAGATGAGCGCAAATTAACCAGTCCCGCCGTATTACCAACGGTGACGAGAAACGTCAGCGTATCCGAAGCGCCGCCGGCCAAATCGCCGGGAAGAATTTTATAACCTGGCGATTCAACAGTGACCAATCCGGGTGTTTGCGCTTCAAGTTTAACCGCCACATTGCGCGCGGCTTCCGAGCCTTCGTTTTGCACCACAACATCAACTTTAAAATTGTGACCCAGACTGATATTCGGCGCATTGGGAGCCAAATTTTCGGTGGCGAGGATGCGCAATTTAGCCGGTTCATAAATTTTAACGATCACGGAATCATCAATCGCATCCAGGATATTGGCGTCACCACCATTGCCGTCAATGGCTTTGGTAATTGTTGATTTCAATAGTTCACCGGCGAGATTCTCTGCCGCATCGGCGGTTACGGTAAAATTAACCGTGCGTGGCGAATTACTGTCCAAAAGCGTTATTTCGCGAAACGCGGGAGTCACAGACGAGTTCACCCCGGCAAGCTCAACGCGCGCAGTATCGATAAAGGTATTGCTGCTGTTAAAGATTTTTGTTCCAACAACAAACTGCTGTCCGGTATTAACATGCACCACGCCTTGTCCATCGACATTTGCATAAACTGTTGACGTATCCGCCACGGTTTCCTGGATTTTAATCTCGGCGTTGTTGCTCAAGTTCACGATCGCAAAGTCGGACGGTTGGAGATCATTTGTCAGATCGTTCAACTGTTTCGCCCGCACAGTGACCGTAATGTTAAAATCGCCGGTTTTCCGCCATGTTTGCAACACTCGGTACTCGATGACTCGTGCATCGCCATTGCCAAGTTGGTTGTTGGTTGGCGGGATAACCTGCAGCGTATAGTCGCGCGCATCCACGGCCTGGCCCTGAATATCGCGAATCACAACATCAGAGACCAATGGATCATACAGTTCAACAAGACCGTCACCTTTGTTGCTGATATGGGCATAAATTGACCACGGCAAAGAGGAGCCCGTCGACAATTGTTTGGTGCTGGTAACGACGCTATCGACGGCAAAAACCGCCGGGTTCTGCGCCCTGACAACAATCTGCTTTGCGTTCGAATTGTCAACAACAAACATATCCTTGGCATTTCTTGCCGCAGTATAAATCAAATTCACTTCAGGTATAGGAAATTGCCCTTCACTGCCAACCGTTGAAGAGGCGAATACTCTGATGGAATCCGTCCAGGCCGATTCACCGGGCTCCAGGTTGAACACGCTGGCTGTGTCGCTTTTCGCGCCGCCGCTAAAAGTGTAGCCTGGAGAATTAGTCTGCACCGTGACCGTTGCCTGTTTTAGATGATCCGCCTTGTCATCGCCGGAATTACTAACCAGGGCGCGAAGATAAAATTCTCCTCCTCTGTTCACTGTGCTGTCGGGCGACGCAATCATGGCTTCAAATTTTTCGATGCGTATACGAGCTCGGTCGTTCACGGCCAAGTTGGTCGGATTCGCCACTGTATTCGGAATTATTGATTTGTCCGTGTTCATTTCAACCGTACCAACATACACGGCTACCCGGATGGAATCGCCCGGCGGGGTTGCTGCAAGCGTAGCGGGCACCTGCGTAATGGTAAAAAAGAGACTATCCTCCTGGCCGCCAAACAACGTATCCGAACCGCTGTTAACGAAAATAGTTGGAACCGGGTAAGTGAAATTCTCGGTATAGCTAAAGATGTCCAGTTTCGTCGTGCCGGAATCCAATTTAACAGTACTTTGACCGGTGTTTTTCACCCGCACGCCGATGGTCCAGGGTTGCGTTTGTCCCCGGGTAATACTCTTTTGGCTCGGCCGCGAGGATGTGATGGAGAGAATTGCCGGGCTCTGTACCGTAACCGATGCCTGGTTATCAATATTTTGGCTCAGCTCATTATTGACATCCAACACATCATTCATTGTGACAAAGCCATTAATGACGATGGCGCCGGTTGTAGCCGTATCGCTTACTTTGGTAATCGTGAATCTGAGCGAATCGCTTTGTCCGCTGGCAATTGATGCATTACCGCTCGCCAATCCAGTCAGGTTGGTCACTGTGTATTGGCCGGTCACTTCATTCGTAAGGGAGAAGAATTTCAGTTTGGCAGTTTTCAGTTCAAGCGCTGACGTGCTGTTGTTCGTCACGCCAATTGTCACTGTCCATGTTTTGCTTTGACCTCGCGTTACGGTCTGCACACTTGGACGGATGTAACTCAGTAACAAATCACCGGCCTCAACCACACTGACTTGCTCACCAAGCATATTCAAATTGGTCGAGCCGGGCAGATTGTTGTCGAGGTATTCCAGACGCACAACAGGAACATAATTTCCCAACGGGAAATTTGGCGACATGTAGTTTTCAAAGAAAATTTGCAGATAGTCGTTCGGTTGAATGGTGGTCGGAGATGTCGGGCTCAATTTTGCCTGATAGGTACTGGAACTACCGTTCAAAGTGAACGTTGATTTGTCGGCATCCAGCTCAACCAGTGCGCCGCTATTGTTGTTAACGACGAGAGAGAATGTCCAGGGGCGCCCGGGATTGATGATGGTCGGAGTGAGCGATCCGCCGTTGTACGACAGATTAGCCTGCTCGGCAATTTCAACCGTCCCAAAAAGAAGGTCATCCGTAGCTGTATTCAAAACAAGCTGACGATTCAGTTCAACACTCTTCACGGCCGCTTTCAGCACATAAGTCCCGGGATCGGCCGAATTGGACGTGATGGTATAAATCAAGCTGTCGCGTTCGCCGCCCGCGAGACGTGTACCGCCCTTGCCGGCCAGTCTGGTTGGCCTGGTCATATTAAAATTATTAATCCAAATATTATCCTTGTGAAAACGCAGCCAGGTGCTGGCGGTATCGTTCAAATCGACATCAACCTCGGCGCCGCCCTGGTTTTCGATGACAACGGACACTGTCCACGCCGGTGACGTATTTTGGGTGACGGACGGCAGAGATGATTTGGTGCTGAGAATGACAACATCCGCTTCGCGTTGTACGTCAACCGTACCGGTTGCGCCGCCGGAGGCTGTTTTTGAGGCCCCCGTATTGATCACATCGTAATGAATCGTCGCGCCGATTGTCGCGATGCCGGCCGTGCTGCCGTTGCGGGTGACGCGAAAGGTCAACGTCTCTTCTTCTCCGGCTGACAGCGTATTATCGTCGGACACCGTCGGTGTGTCAACGGTAAAACCGGGAATCGAAAAAATCAGCGTGGTGTTGACGAGATCAAAAAAGACATCGCTGCCGCCTTTATTTTCAACAACAACCTCAACCTCCCACGGCGTGGTATCGTCATTCACCGTCACCGTTTGGCGTGATGGGATAACATTAGTGATGGCAATATTTTCAGCGTCTTGAACGATCAATTCGCCATAGACATTTTCGTCCTCGGATGAACTTTCGATGCCGTTCGTTGTTCTGGCCGTGGCGTAAATTTGCAAGTTGCCGGCCGGTACCGTGGTACGAACTTGCGTGATACGAAAACGAACCGTGCCTGTATCGCCCGCACTAATGGTGGGAGCACTAATGAGCTGCACGTCACCCTGGTTGGTTTCGGATGAAATGTAAGTTGTATTGCCGCGTTTAAATTCAATAAACGTATCGGCCCAATTGGGGCTGATCGTGACGTCACTGCTGCCGAGATTGACAACGTCGACTTGCACCTCGACATTAGTTTGTCCACGAGTGACGGTTGATTGTTCCGGTGTGATGGAGACAATTTTTATGTCGCCGGGATTGATACTCTCGAACGACGTTGCCGCGTTATTCGAAACCAAACCCGTTTTGGCGGAATTGGCATCCTCATAATTCACCGCAACACCAACGGTGATCGTGCCGTCCGGCGCGGTTGCTTTGGATTGCATATTAAACGTAAAATCAGCAGTGCTGCCGCCGGCAACGGTGGCCGGAAAAACGGACACCGGCGTCACCGGAAATTCCGAACTGACGTTCGCCAGCGTTTCATCAGTAAATGTAAAATTGATAGTGTTGACAATGGCATCCGCCGACAGCGTCAAACCGCTGTTATTCGCCACTCGAACGGTAATTGTATTGGGTGATGAGCCGCGCGGAATGGTCGCGTCCATTGTTGTTGACACAATTTGAAGAGCCGCCGGGCGCTGCACCTGCCAGGAATCAACCACATTTGCCGTAGCCTGACTTGAACCGCTGGGATAGGTGCCGACGATGGAGCCGTCGATCTCAACATCACCAAGCCGGGCATTCGAGTTCACATTGACGGTAAACGGGATAATCACATCTCCACCGGAAGCGGGAATCTGTCCCGAACCGACGCTCGGAACAACATAATCTGATGAGATCACCGTACCCAGCGAATCCCTGAATACCAGAGTCGCCGAATTATAGGTAAAAATATCCGTACCGTTATTGACAACGCGCATGGAGACGCTGACGCCATTTTGTCCACGAGAAACAAAGTCGTTTGCTGTCGAGATACTGTGCAGGATAATACTGTTCACACCGGTCACTCGAATCGGATCGGAAACTTGCGTAATGGTGCCGGAGGTTATTTCAAGGCGGATGTCGCCCTGGGTATTCAAAATGAATTGAGACTTGGGAAAGGTGTGGGTCCCCTGATCGGCAGCCGTAAAAGTATAGGGCGCCGGCAGCACGGCGCCGGGATCCTGGTTGTTATAATCATTAAAAGTGACCTGGCCCGTAAAGTTGGTTTTTAAACTTCCGAAACTGTCGTACGCTTTGACGACGACATCGCTGGAAAAGGGCTGTCCGATTTGGGCTTGCGCCGGTGTGGTAATCGACAAGCGCGCCAGATCGCCCGGCGTCACGGTGAACAGATTAGTCGTTCTGGTAATGGCCGGTGATGAGCCGTTGACCGTGCCGCGAAACTGCATATTCTGTTCCGCTTTGACGAGGAATTGCGAGCCGGAGCCGCTGCCAGTGACCACCGAGATATTGTTTAAAATGGGGAGCTGCCCATTTACCGCGGCGTGGTCGGCCGGCGTGCCATTGGCAAAGGCAACCGTAATCGTTCCGGAGGCAAGGTTACCGCCGCTGTCCTTGGCGTTTGTCACGGAAAGCAGAAAGGCCTGACCGGCCTTTTGAGTCGTCACCGAGACAAAAACAAAGCTGGCAATAGCGCCCGCTGATACCTGGATCGGGCCGCTTGTTTCGGTAACGGTTTGAAGCGGAAT